>JAIXOS010000137.1 GCA_027486695.1 Chitinophagaceae bacterium
GGCGAAAATAATTTTTATCGTGCGAGGGACAGCCGCCCGATTTATTGATAGGGGTACAAGCTACTGCGGCCACAAACGAGCAAATAAGTGTTAGTACAATCAAGTGTTTTGTTTTCATTAGGGGGTAAATTAAGCTTGCAAATTACAAGATAAATGCATGCTGCACTACACACAATTGCTAAAATTGTAACAATTTTAGGAAGCCCTGCGTTTTTAAGAGGGGTATAACGCTTTATTCTGCGTAATTTCGCCGCAGCGCACACCACTACTAATTTTATTTCCGCTACATGAAACTTCAACTAACCCGCCCTTTGGCATTTATCGATTTAGAAACCACCGGCATCAACATCAGTACCGACCGTATTGTAGAATTGGCCATTGTAAAATTGTTGCCCGACGGAAACAAAGTGGTAAAACGCAAACTCATCAATCCCCAAATGCCAATACCACAAGCGGCTGCCGATATACACGGCATTACCGATGAAATGGTAAAGGATGCACCCACCTTTAAGCAAGTAGCAAACGAGGTAAAACAGTTTTTAGACAACTGCGATATGGGCGGTTACAATAGCAACCGATTTGATGTGCCGATGCTAATTGAAGAGTTTTTACGTGCCGGATTGGAATTTAGTACCGATGGACGTAAAATGGTTGACGTACAAAAAGTGTTTCATTTAATGGAACAACGAACGCTTAGTGCCGCATATAAGTTTTATTGTAGCAAAGAACTTACAGGGGCACATGGTGCAGAAGCCGATGCTGCCGCCACTTGCGAAGTGCTAGAAGCACAAGTAGCCCGCTATCCTAATTTGGGCAATACCCCCGAAGCGATTGTTAAATTTACCGGTGAAGATGATATTGTAGATTTTGCACGTCGGTTTATTAAACAAAATGGCATAGAAATATTTAATTTTGGCAAACACAAAGGCAAGCCTGTTACACAAGTGTTGAAAGAAGAACCACAGTATTACGATTGGATGATGAAAGGCGACTTTGCTATGAATACCAAGCAAAAGCTAACCGAAATGCTCAACAGAACCTTGTTAAAAAAATCTTGAAATTGCTAATAACCTTGCAAGCACTACTAAAATCTGTGTTTATTTAATTAATCTTGCAAAAAGTTTTCATTTTCCATCCCTTACCCGAATCTATTTTGAAAAAAATTGTCATCATTCCTACCTACAATGAAAAGGAAAATATAGCAGCAATTGTAGAAGCTGTTTTTTCCTTGCAATTGCATTACCATATTTTGGTAATAGACGATGGGTCGCCGGATGGTACTGCCCAAATTGTAAAAGATTTAATACAAGTGTACCCGGGGCAGCTATTTTTAGAAGAGCGAACCGGCAAATTGGGTTTGGGTACGGCTTATATTCACGGTTTTAAATGGTGTATTGCCCGCAAATACGATTATATATTTGAAATGGATGCCGATTTTTCGCACACTCCCAAAGATTTGGAACGATTGTACGAAGCTTGTTTTTTTGGTAAGGCCGACGTGAGTATTGGCAGCAGGTATGTGAAAGGCGGCGCTATTGAAAACTGGCCTTTCGATAGGCATTTTTATAGCAGGGGCGGTTCTATTTTTACCCGTTGCATTACTTGGATGCCAATCAACGATCCCACAGCCGGTTTTGTTTGCTATAGCCGAAAAGTATTGGAAACCATCAATTTTGATGCTATTCGCTTTGTGGGTTATGCTTTTCAAATTGAAATGAAATTTGCATCATGGAAGTTGGGCTTTCTAATTTCCGAAGTGCCTATCACTTTTATTGATCGTAAGGTGGGGGTGAGCAAAATGAGCAAGGGCATCATTAAAGAAGGGGTTATTGGGGTTATTCGAATCCAGTTTGAAAGTTTGTTTAAAAACTATCGGAAAAAAGTAAATCAATCGGCAGCTACACAAGCCAAAATTATTACCGCCGATTTTACTAAAGAATATGTAGCAGAAAGCAAATAGCAGTAACTTGCTTTTGCCAATTTTGAAAGAGCAAACACACAGCAATGGGTTTGCTCTTTTGGTTTTATTGTATCCTCAACTTTTGTGTTTTGAAATTATCGTTACTACAGTTGCATGCAGCTGTTTTTTTGTGGGGTTTCACCGGTGTTTTAGGCCGAACCATACAGCTTAATGCCGTAGTATTGGTTTGGTATCGCTTGCTCATAACGGTACTTACTTTGCTACTTTGGTTGTTTGCTACACGCCAATTACCCCGTTTACATAAGCAAACAGTATTGCAATTGCTAGGTATAGGTGCCCTTGTAGCACTACATTGGGTGCTTTTTTATGGTAGTATTAAATGTAGTAATGTATCTATTACGCTCACTTGTTTGTCGTCGGCGGGTTTCTTTACTGCTTTAATAGAACCTTTGTTGCTTCGCAAGGCCATACAGCTGCGTGAAGTAGGGTTGGGGTGTTTGGGAATTTTCGGCATCGTTTTAATTTTTCATTTTGATCCATCCTATCAATTGGGTATTGTAATTGGATTAGGTGCCGCTATTACGAGTGTCATTTTTTCGATACTCAATAAGCAAATGCTAGAGAAAGTGCCCCCGAAACCCATGATTATGTACGAACTTGGTGGTGGTTGGTTGTTGCTTTCGTTGTTTATGCCGGTACTATATGGTTATCAGCCGCATATGCAATGGTATCCGGCCTTGAGCGATTGGTTGTGGCTCTTGTTGATGAGTTGGTTATGCACAATCGTAGCCATGGATTTGTCGTTAAAGGCATTGAAACATTTGTCGGTATTTACCCAAAATCTCACATTGAATTTAGAACCGGTGTACGGTATGATATTAGCTTTTGCTATTTATCACGAAAACCAATTATTGAGTAAGGGTTTTTATGTTGGCTTTGGTCTTATTGTATTGTCGGTATTGCTGCAAATGCGTTTTGTAGTAAAAAAGCACCAAACACCACTTATTGCCGAATAGGAAGAGGTGTTATGAAAAAGGCTGCTGATTTTTTAAACAGAAGATGGGTAACCTAGTTAATTAGTCGTTAAGTAAAGCGGCTAAGGTGGCAATTTCCGCTTGTTTAATTGGATCTTCTGGATAGCATTTTCCAAGTTCGCGTAGCAGCATTTGAATTACTTGTGCATTTGTCAACGGTTCGTAATATAGGGGTTTGGGCGCCATATTCATACGCTTTAAATAACCCTTGATGTCGTTGTGGCTAAAGGCATGCCCTGTTGTACCATCAACAAAAAAGTAGATTTTTTCTTCCGGATCAATTGCATCGTCGGGGGTGTAGCCCGAACGGTAAAAGGCTATTATCAAATGTTTGGGAATATTGATGATATAGGCTTTGATGTCTAGTAGATTGCACAATATCTTATATAAAATACCATTGCTGATAGAGTTGCCCTTTCGGCTAGCAAGCACCTTGTTGATAAAAAAATCGTTTGGGCGGTTATACGATACTTCTGTGCCATTTAGGTTGTAATAATTGTACAAAATACTCGAAAGCACATTGGCTTGTTCTAATGGGGTTAGGTAGCTGTTAAGTTCTAACCAAACATTGCGTCGTATTTTTTCAATGTCCTGCAAAATGGCAGATGTGTGCAAATCGGGAAATTGGTATCGTGCCACAAGAAGCGCACCTTGAAATAAATCTTGCTGTAAGCTATTTTTCCACTCTGTGAGTTCTTTTTGTAAATCGTTAAACTGCAAGGCATGTATCAACGCTTCTATGCGAGCCTGTACTTCGTAATTGGGAGAGTTTTCCCAAAGATTCTCTAAATTGGGAATGATGGCTTTCCCAAAACCGGTGATGCGCTCCGAAACGGTTTCGTATACTTCCATATCCGGATCGTCGATTAGTGAAAAAAGCGCATCTAATTCTTTGGTATTTTGCATACAATAATGGTTTTGAGTCATGAAAGAGAAGCTGCCTTTAGCAGATGGTCTGCAATCATTTCAATATCCAAACTAAACACTAAATAACCATTTTGCCAACAACAACTTATTCATAGATGTGGAAATGTAATTGCATTGATATTGCTTTTGGTTGTTTGGCGATTTATTGTATATGTTATTGGATGCATGAAAAGGCGATATTTCGTTGTGATGTTGTGTAATTGAGATAGAAAGGAGTTGGATTTTGTCAAAATAATCAATTGTTTAATGGTTAATATTGAATTGAAATGATTATTGTAATGTGTTAAGCTTTTTTGATGCTTGTCAAACGCTAGCTCAACCTATCCTTATTAAGGTTATATTGCATCGTTTATCAATCATTTATCCGCTGTATGAGCAGTCCTTTTCTAGTACCCAAGTATCCGCAGACCACTTCACAATCATTGCATAGCGAATTAAAAAAACGAGTACAACAATACTTCGAAACCGAGGGCATTAAAGCAACCGGTACCTTCTCGTTGTTTACCAAAGCCATCCTGATGGTAGGTGCGTTTGTAATGGTGTACTTGCATTTGGTACTGTTTACGCCAATATGGTATTGGGGGATAGCCGAATGCGTGGTATTGGGCGGATTGGTAGCAGCAATAGGCTTTAATGTAATGCACGATGGCAGCCACGGCAGTTTTAGTAAAAACAAATGGGTGAACAGCATTGCCGCATCATCGATTAGTTTACTGGGCGCCAATCATTTTATGTGGAATATGAAGCATAATATGATACATCATACCTATACCAATGTAGATGGTGTAGATGATGATATTGAAATTGGCGTACTCATGCGTTTGGCTCCAACACAAAAAAAATTGAAAATGCACCGTTTTCAGCATTTTTACTTTTGGGCTTTGTATATGCTGCTGTATGTATTCTGGATATTTTTTACCGATTACAAAAAATATTTTACCCAAAAAATAGGTAATGTGCCATTAAAAAAAATGAAATGGGCCGATCATGTGGAGTTTTGGAGTGTGAAAGTATACCATGCCGCCGTATTTATTGTAATACCTATTGTGGCGGTTGGTTGGCTACAATGGTTGGTTGGCTTTGTAACCATGAGTTTGGTAGCAGGTTTTGTATTGTCGATTGTATTTCAATTAGCACATACTGTAGAACATACGGCTTTCCCAATGCCGGATGAACAGGATCATAAGTTGGAAAATGAATTTGCAATTCATCAAATTAAAACTACCGCTAATTTTGCTACTAAGAGCAAATTGGTATGTTGGTTGGTTGGCGGATTGAATTTTCAGATAGAACACCATTTGTTTCCCAAAATTTCGCATGTTCATTATCCTGAAATCAGTAAAATTGTTCGTGCAGTATGTCAGGAGTATCAGCTCCAATACATTGAATATCCTACAGTTCGGAAAGCAATTATTGCCCATGTGCGATTTCTCAAAACGATGGGGAACAGCCCTGCGCTAGCGATATAATAAATATTGGTTGCATGTGTATGACCGCTTTTGCTAAAACCCCCTTCTTTGTTTGGGGGTTTTGTGTTTAATTTGCCCACAAATCATCGCGCTTTGAAAAAAATCATTGTTACTTTAGATGGGTATTCTTCTTGCGGTAAAAGTACCCTTGCTCGCGAATTAGCTGCTGAATTGAATTATGTTTTTGTAGATAGTGGCGCTATGTACCGAGCCATTACTTTGTATTTTTTGCGCGAACACATTAATTGGAACAATCGGCGCGAAGTGAAAGCAGCCCTTCAGAATATTACACTCAGTTTTGAATACAATACACAAAAAGGGAGTAGCGATATTTTGCTCAACGATGAAAATGTGGAGCATTTGATACGTGAAATGTTGGTAGCAGAAAGTGTAAGCGAAGTAGCTGCTATTAAGGAGGTGCGCGAATTTGCCGTGGCACAGCAGCGTGCCCTAGGTAATAAGAAGGGTATTGTTATGGATGGTCGCGATATTGGCACAACGGTATTCCCCGAGGCTGAACTCAAAATATTTGTTACTGCCGATGTGGCAATACGTGCCGAACGACGCTATAAAGAATTGTATGCCAAAAATCCGAACATAACTATTGAAGAAATAACCAATAATTTGGCTATGCGCGATTACATAGACAGCAACAGAGATGTAAGCCCACTTCGTAAAGCTGACGATGCTATTGTACTCGATAATAGTAATCTTACCCGTAAGGAACAATTGAAATTGGTGTTAGGTTGGGTAAAAGCCAAACTTACATAAAGGTTTGGGTAATTTCGGCAAGGGTTACTGTTGACGGAAACAAGGTAGTTAACTTATGAATAACCGCTTCAACCAATGCATCTGGACAGCTTGCGCCACTTGTAATGAGTATTTTGATAGGGCGCTTGTTAGTGGGAACATATTGGTGCACATGTGTTAATGCTTTTGTTTGCCAATTGCAGGTTACCAATTCCGTATCGCTAATTAAATTGTTGGCATTTTCAATAAAATAGGTGGGTAGTTTTTGTTCGCACAATTCTACTAGGTGCGATGTGTTGCTACTGTTGTAGCCACCAATAACCAATGCAAAGTCGGCCTCTGTGGCCAACATGCCCGCAACTGCCGTTTGGTTGTCGTTGGTGGCATAGCAAAGCGTATCTCTGGTATCGGCAAATTTTTCAAGCAATTCGGTGTCAGATAACCGGTAATGTTGTTGTATGGTTTGTTTTAAATAGTCGCTTATGGCTTGCGTGTCTGTTGCAAGTTGTGTTGTTTGATTAATCACACCAATGCGTTGTAAGTGCAGCGATGCGTCAAAACCATCACTATACCTACCTTTGAAAGCATCATAAAATAGCTGCGGTGGCTTTTCACCTGTTATAAATTGAGCCAATAATTTTGTTTCTTCCATGTCGTTCACTACCACAGTTGGTGTGTGGTGAGATGCATGCGAAAAAGTAGCCCTTGTTTCTTCGTGTTTTGGCTTGCCATGTATCACAATACTGTATCCCTTCTTAGCAATTTGTTCGCCCCTGTTCCATACTTTTTCTACAAACGGACAAGTAGTGTTGTATTTTTCTGTAACAATTCCTTTTTCATTAAGCAGTTGTTCTATTGCTAGGGTAGTACCAAAGGCGGGTATCAATACCACATCGTTTGGTGTAAGTACATCGAACGGAATGAGTTGTTTGCCATAAGTATCCTGCAAAAATTGAACACCCCGAGCAATCAAGTCGGCATTTACCTGCGGATTGTGTATCATTTCGCTCAACAAAAAAATACGTTTGTCGGGATTGGCTTCAATGGTTTTGAAAGCAATTTCAATGGCATTTTCTACCCCATAACAAAAACCAAAATGCCTAGCCAGATAAATGTGCAAATTGCCAAAATTAAGCAACGTAGGAGTGAGGTCTTTTTTTAATTTGTCGTCTTGTTTGCGTTTGTTTTTTACTGCCGAAATAAGGTTGCTGCGATAAATATTGGGAACATTAAATTGCTTCATAAACAAAGGTTGTGCTATACAAACAAGCGCAAAGTTACAAAGTTCGCACTCGTTTGGGGTAGGAAAAGCTATTGATCAATAAATAAATGCTTCCATTGAGGGTTAGGCAATATACAACTAGACTGCTTGCCAAACCAACGATAGCGATTTTTGGCAATGAATTGGTACATCTTATCGCGTACAGCAGCGGGAAGCAGCATACCTGCGTACAAACAAGGCCACATGCCCGATAAACGTTTCACAATGCGCAAGGCTGCTGTAGATTGCGTATACAATTGTCCGTTTTCAATTAACAACACACTATTGCTATCAGTAGGGGCCTTTGCAAATTGTTTGAGCAATGTTTCGGCTATACTACTTTGCTGTGCAGCAAAAACAAATTGTTGTTGTTTGTCGTGCCTAATAATAAATTGCACCCACCAATTACATAAGTTACAAAATCCATCATACAAAATAATCCGTTGGTAGGAGGGATGTGTTTTATTCATGGCTGTAAGGCTATAAGGAGTAACGTTGTTCCAAAATAGCCAAATGGTGCAAGGCATGTCCATACAGTATATAGGCCAATGCGTTAGCGGTGGTACTAGTA
>JAIXOS010000057.1 GCA_027486695.1 Chitinophagaceae bacterium
TATCTTTCACACCCCTAGGTTGCACAAAAACGGTTACCGAAATGGGAGCCGAAACAATTCCATCGACCGTTGTAAGCAAATAAGTAAATACATCTTTACCAGCAAAGCCAGTTGCCGGCGTATAATTAATGGAATTGTTAGCATTGACAACTACCGTACCGTTTGGCGGATTGGTACCAATGGCCATGATAGTACCATTAGCACTACTACTGTCATTGGTTTTTACATTCAAGGTAATGGGTGCATTTACAAACGTATATCCCGTATCGTTAACACCTACCGGACGCGGATTGGCAGTTACAGTAACTGTCACTTTTACCGGCACAGAAGCTACCCCATCGGGGGTGGTAAGCAAGTAGGTATAGGTATCTACTCCTTTAAAAAAATTCTTGGGTGTATAGGTAATGGTATTGTCGGCATTTACTACCACAGTACCATTGATTGGTTGTGTAGCAATAGATACATCGGTTGATAGGCCGCTTGTTCCGTCGTTGGTAGTTACTTTGGTGGTAACAGGGGTATTGATTAACGTTACATCTACATCGTTTACCCCAACGGGCCTTACCAAAACAGCAATATTTGCCCGATTACTAGTCAACGTAACATTATCTTTCACGGTATATTGTACGGGTGTAGCTTTTCCTAAAAAAGTGGGGAGCGGCGTAAAGGTGATGAGTCCTGTTGTATTGTTAACTGTGTAGACACCTTCGTTAGCCACATTCAAGGTACTTACAAAGGAATCTGCAGCTGCATTGTACAACAAAACGGTCTTTTTATCTAAGGTTCCATCTATATCCAAGTCGTTTGCCAATACATCAATAGCAATTGCTTTGTCTATTGTGGTAGTAATGGTATCATTGTTTGCAATTGGTGTTTGGTTAAACGCAAAATCTACCTTGCTAATATCTAATCCCGAAAGCGGCGTTTGAATGGGTACAAAACCATTGGAAGACACCAACGCATTGCCGTTTGCAGCTATATTATTACTGCCGTTGTTTTTGGCAATATAGCTCCATCCACTTTTCCACAATGTGGCAAAGCCCGTAATATCAGCACCAATACCGATTGGCAAAGTATCAGGAATTACTTTGTATTTCCCATTGTTTACGCCATCAAAAGTATAATTGCCATTGGTACCAACTACTGCTTTTTGCAATACTACATTATTGGAGTCGCACAAGTATACATACAATTGATTAGCATTTAGCTTACTTATAGCTACGCCATTTACCCTATCATCGGATAGTCCGTTTTTGTCGTTAAAGCAAGTTCCTGAAATAACCACTCCGGTAATATCTTTCAATTGATAATCTTCCACTTCTCCGTCGGCTGCTACACCTGTGGCTCGCTCGTCGGTAGGGGTAAGTGTATTATCTATAAGCGACGAAGTAGAAATTCTAAATCGTGCATAGGTTGGCCCTACTTGTACAAGGCTCCCAAACTTTATGTAAGGAAAAGTGAGTGGTATGTCATTGTTAACAGAATTCGCTTTTAACAATACAGGGTTGGCAGCTTCGGCAGCAGAAAATTTACCATCTCCATTAAAATCTATCCATCCATACACTGTGGCGTCTTTATTCTTGGTGTTGCTTGCATTAACCACCACCTCAATATCTTTGTTACTATTTACTTTTATGGTAGGTTGGTTAAGTAAATTAAAGCCATCCTCATCGTTGTTTTGTATCGAATCGTCAAGGTTAGCCGCTTTGCTGCCAGCATAGTTACCATCAGCATCTACATTATTAACCCCCATATACACTTGAGCTACCGGACTTAGCGTAGCTTTTGCAACTGTAGTAATGGGATACGTTCCATCCACCATAGTAAAGGGTGTTGAAAACGAGAAGCTATCTATGTAGTGCCCCCCATTTCCAAAACTTGCAGGTGCATCGCCATTATCAAAAGGTATTACAAAGCCAATAGCTAGGGCGGTAGATCCCCTTCCTTTCATTTCTACATTGGTAAGTTGGGTAGCACCTTTGGCAAACATAACAGCCTGTACAAAAATATCGTTGTAGCCAGGCGTAAGTGAAAAGCGAAAATCTTTACCATTGTTGCTAATTTCTAATTGATAATTGGAAGAAGGTGCACTAGCAAACGATCCGTCTAACAAATCGAGTAGCTGCCAGGCAATAGGCCCATTGGAAGTAGCTTTAATAAATTCACCATCTGCCAGCGATTCGGCATCGCCAATTACCATTCCCGGATAGGGTGTACTTTGCCAAACATTATTGATGAGCATTTGCATGTCTATGGCTACATTAAACCGGATTTGCCCACCTTCTACCGACGTTTTTAAACCCGCCCCTAACACTCCCGGATACAAATCGTCCATTCCATCTGCATACCAACCACCGTAGGTGTAGGGTGTTAACTTGCTATTATTGGCTAACGTTACCAAATTGCTTACGGTAGCTACAATTTTTACGGTGGGCGAAAATTGCCATTCATATTTACCGGCAGTAATGTTGGTTGCTGTAGCATCAGCAGGTTTTGAAGACAAACCATTGTTCCAAGTGAGCCAAAAAATCTCGCGCTGTAAGGAGCCTTTACCTAACCCCGTTGCATAATTTTGTGCATTTAAACTGAAAGTGTATAAGCTTGACAATAGTACCAACAATAGCATAGTACACATGCGCATACGCAGCAACATACAAAGGTATTTCATAAACATAGATTCGTCTTTTTCTAAAACCAATAATACAATTGTCACCTTTTGCATGATTGGCAAGGGCTTTTACCGTCATTGCAAAACAAAATCAAGTGGCATATGCTTGCTTACATCTTCAAATAAGCGCTTTTACCTTCTTGAAACAACTTCATTAACAGCCAATATACTAGCTAATATAAATAACCTACGCTATATTGCCTACTACCTTGTTCAAAAATGATAATTATTATTTGAAAAATAGCATCTTACGCAGATAATTTATACCCATTTTAATAGAAATCACCAATAACAACGAAAGACTAGTGAATTGTGATTCCAAAAGTTATTCCGAATGTATTTTTTGCGGGTTGGTGCTTTATGCTAATATTGCAACTTCAAATGTGCAAAATGCAGTTTGACAAAAAAGCAATGGGTATAGGCAACATTTTCGTGTAAGTACACATCATCACAATGCATGACCAACAAAAATACCCACATGTAGTGAGTAAAATTGTATGCTAATGCCCACAACAAACAAACGTCAATAACTATTAGAGTTGGCAACAACTTATAGTAGTAACAAACATTCTTTTTTCGAACTAACTAATACTATGGCAAAAAATTTACTGATTGTTGAGTCGCCTGCAAAAGCAAAAACCATAGAAAAAATTCTCGGTAGCGATTTTGATGTACGTAGCTGTTACGGGCATATCCGCGATTTGGAAAAAGACAATATGGGTATTGATGTAAACAATCGTTATTTACCTCATTATAAAGTACCTGACGACAAACTGAAAGTTGTTCGCGAACTGAAAGACCTTGCAAAAAAATCGGAAGAGGTTTGGTTGGCATCGGATGAGGACCGTGAAGGAGAATCTATTTCATGGCACCTTGCCGAAGTGTTGGGTTTAAATCCAAAAACCACTAAACGCATTGTATTTCACGAAATTACCGCCCCTGCTATAAAAAAAGCTGTAGCCAATCCACGACTCATTAACATGAATTTGGTAAATGCACAGCAGGCTCGCCGAGTATTAGACAGATTAGTTGGTTTTGAACTCAGTCCTGTTTTATGGAAAAAAGTAGGTCCTAGTTTAAGCGCAGGCCGAGTTCAAAGTGTAGCAGTACGCTTAATTGCCGAAAGGGAACGCGAAATCAATCATTTTATTCCCGAAAGTAGTTTTAAGGTAGAAGCCACTTTTGCAGCCAAAGACATCCACGGAAAAGCCGTTACTTTTAAAGCCGAAGCCAATGCCAAAACCAATACGCTACAAAGCGCGCAATCCTTTTTGGAATCGTGCAAAGCAGCGCAATACAAAGTAGCCGACATACAAGTACGCCCTACCAAACGCACACCCGCAGCGCCTTTTACCACTTCTACCCTTCAACAAGAAGCATCCCGCAAATTGGGCTACGGCGTTAGCAAAACCATGCTAATTGCACAAAAGCTGTACGAAAGTGGTAAAATAACTTATATGCGTACCGACAGTATTAACCTGAGCGATACCGCATTAGCCGATATAAGCAAAGAAATTAGTACTGCCTTTGGCTCCCAATACCACCAACCGCGCCGATTTAAAAATAAAAATGAGAGTGCACAAGAGGCTCACGAAGCCATTCGTCCTACTTACATGAACCAGCATACGGTTAACGACGAAGAAGGCCGCAAACTATACGAACTTATTTGGAAACGTACCATTGCCAGCCAAATGAGTGATGCCGAATTTGAAAAAACCACTGCCAAAATAGATATTAGCACCAACCACGAAACCCTTACGGCTACTGGCGAAGTACTAAAATTTGACGGCTTTTTAAAAGTATATCTAGAAAGTAAAGACGAGGAGGAAGAAGAAGATACCGAAGGCATGTTACCTCCCCTAACCATTGGTAACTTGCTCGATTTTAAACAAATGCTTGCAAGCGAAAGATTTACCCGTCCGGGAGCTCGCTATACCGAAGCTTCTTTGGTAAAAAAGCTCGAAGAATTGGGTATTGGTCGTCCTTCTACGTATGCGCCTACTATTTCTACCATTATTAAGCGCAATTATGTTGAAAAGAAGGACAAAGAAGGCATCAAACGCCAAGCAGCACAGCTAAAATTAACCGCTAATAATACCATTGAACAATTAATGGTGATGGAAAATACCGGTGCCGAAAAGGGCAAACTTTTCCCTACCGACCTTGGCATGGTGGTTACCGACTTTCTAAAGCAGCATTTTACCCGTGTAATGGACTATAGCTTTACTGCCAAAATTGAGCAAGAGTTCGACGATATTGCCATGGGCAAAATAGAATGGAACCATATGATTGATGGCTTCTACAAGCCTTTTCACATCAACATAGAAACCACCTTAGAAACTGCCGAACGTGTAAAAGGAGAGCGCGTTCTCGGAATTGATGAGGCTAGTGGTAAAAAAATCATCGCCCGCATGGGACGCTATGGCCCAATGGTACAAATTGGCGACACCGCCGATGCAAACGAAAAACCTCGCTTTGCTAAGCTCAAAGCCAACCAAAGCATCGAAACCATTACGCTTCCGGAAGCTTTATCGCTTTTCCAACTTCCCAAAACTATTGGCGAGTTTCAAGGAGAAGAACTCGTTGTAAGTGTTGGCAAATTTGGCCCGTACATCAAATACAAAGACCAATTTATTTCGCTGCCCAAAAACGAAGACCCGCTAGAACTAGATTTGGACAAAGCAATTGCGTTAATTGAACAAAAAAACCAAGCCGACGCACCTATTGGCTTCTACCAAACCTTACCGGTTACCAAAGGAAAAGGCCGCTTCGGACCATTTATTAAATGGAACGATATTTTTATCAATATACCCCGAGCATACAATTTTGATGCACTTACACAGGAAAATATCGAAGCGCTGATTCTCCAAAAACTAGAAAAAGAATCCAATCGCTTCATACAGCAATGGCCCGCCGAAAAAATCACTATCGAAAATGGCCGTTGGGGCGCTTTTATTCGTTTCAACAAAAAAATGCTGAAACTCGGCAAAAAAGCAGACGGCAGTAAATACACTCCCGAAGAAGCAGCTACTATTTCGCTCGATGCCGTAAAAGCCATGATAGAGGAACAAGTGCCTGGTGCTTTTGCCAAAAAAACGGCCACCAAGAAAACCACGGCTAAAAAAACAACCTCTTCTAAAAGCAAATAACCTTCTACTACAAAGCCCTTGCGCCTATTATGGTTGCAAGGGCTTTGTTCCTTTATTTTTGGTCTATCCTATAACTCAATTTGTTTTTTTTATGAGCCAAGGGCCGGTACTACGTATAAAGCGGCATTGGCGTTGGCACCATTCAACAATGGAACACGCGGTGGAACAAGTTGCCAATAACAAATCCTACCCATGCCATTCTTCAGTCAAATAAACCTCATAACAACCTATCCACCCCTTTCCTTTGCTCCTACATTTACCGGCGTTTGTATTAGGGAGTAGGTACCATTAACAAACATACCGGATTACCCACGTTAACCACCGTACCTGTAGGTTGCAATATTCCAGTTGCAACATCACGCTTGAATACCACAATTGAATCACTTTTTTGATTAGCAACCAATACATAATTACCCGTTGGATCAATAACAAAGTTCCGCGGTGTAGCACCCAATGTACTTTGTACACCCAAAAAGGTAAGTTCACCGGTTTTATTGTTGATGGCATAGGTGGCAATACTATTGTAACTGCCTCTATTGGTGGCGTACAAATGTTTACCATCCGGTGATACGTGAATATCTGCACTGCCTTTATCTGCTTTATTGCTGCTATCGGTACTAATAGTTTGCAGAAGGCGGCATGCGCCCGCTTGATATTGCCAAGCATCTATTGTACCACTTAATTCATTAATTACATAGCCTACTTTTCCATTAGGATGAAAAGCAATGTGCCGTGGACCATTGCCGGGCTTACTCACTATTACCGAATCGGAAGGCGTTTGCAAGGGCGCAGCAGTTTGTTTACTGTTCAACCGATACTTGTATATTTTATCCGTTCCCAAATCGGGCACCAATAAGTATTGGTTGCTTGGGTCTAATACAGCCGCATGCACATGCGAAGATTGCTGTCGGGAAGCAACAATACTGCTCCCTTTTTGCTTGATTAATTGCGCAAGTGGCTGTATGCTACCGTCTTTATTTAAGGGGAGTACCGACAAACTGCCGGATGTATAGTTGCCTGTAAACAACCATTGATTTTTGTTGTCTACTGCAATGTAGCAAGGGCCTGCACCATTCACCGTCTGTCGATTAATCAATTGTAATTTACCCGCAGCGGCATTCAACGAAAAGGCAACAGCGTAACTTCCGGTATCGGTATTTTGTTGGTTTACGGCATAAACAAATCGTTTGTTGGCACTAACTGCCAAAAACGAGGGATTGGGCGTATGCACCGAATCGGCAATTTGTAAGCTACCGGTAGCGACATCAAAAAAATACGTATAAATTCCTTTGCTTTTTCCACTCGTGTAAGTACCTACCAACAAACAGTACTTTTTTTGTGCACTTAGCATCGGATGTATCAACCCTAGCAGTACGCATAATGTTGCAAATCTTGAAAACATAAACTTATTGTTTTTGGCATACAAAATAGGCTTTTTGCTACTAATGACAAACTAAGCACTTTGTTCAAAAACTTTATTAATCACTTCTGTGCATAGGTTTGTCAATTGGTATCTAAAGTGGTTGGATATAACAACAAATTGGAGCTAACTGCCGACACATAATAAGGGACTTTGTTAAATGCCTTTTAACGTGGCAATATAGAACCACAAAGTATACATCAAAAGTGTTGTTATTGTTAGTCAATTTTCAATATTTTAGCATCTAATAAAAGGTCTTGATTGATAGATGTTCTGTTAATTAGCCAACAAATTTGCACATCACTGCTTTAAACGGCTAACTAATTGTATCTTGCAGGCAAATTTGAATATATTTTATTTTATCACATAAATCCTTTCACATGAGTAAGTACAGAGCCGGGGTATTATTTGGCGACGAACTAAAAGCATTGTACAACGATGCAAAAGACAACCAATTTGCCCTACCTGCCGTTAACACAATTGGCACTAATAGTATTAACGCTGTTTTAGAAACCGCTGCAAAAGTAAATTCTCCCGTTATTATTCAGTTTTCGAATGGCGGAGCACAATTTATTGCCGGTAAAGGAATGCCTAATAAAAATTACGAAGCCAATATATCAGGCGCTATTTCAGGTGCATTACACATACACAATGTAGCTAAATACTATGGTGTACCGGTGGTATTGCACACAGACCATGCTTCAAAAAAATGGCTTCCTTGGATTAGCGGCCTTATTGATGCAGGCGAACAATTTTATAAAGAAAAAGGACAACCTTTGTTCTCTTCGCACATGTTGGACTTAAGCGAAGAAACTTTGGAAGAGAATATTGCCACTTCAGTTGAATTTTACAAACGCATGGCTCCATTAGGCATGAGTATTGAAATTGAATTGGGCGTTACAGGTGGCGAAGAAGATGGCGTTGACAACAGCGATGTA
Source organism: Chitinophagaceae bacterium (assembly GCA_027486695.1). Taxonomy (GTDB): domain Bacteria; phylum Bacteroidota; class Bacteroidia; order Chitinophagales; family Chitinophagaceae; genus Parasediminibacterium. Next base: position 8,176 of record JAIXOS010000057.1, read on the forward strand.
GAAAACGACAAATTGTATACACAACCGCAACACGTAGCTTATTCGTACACCGAATTGAGTAAAGTGGGCGATTTGTTTACCGTTGCAGCTGCATTTGGTAATGTACATGGTGTGTACAGTCCGGGCAATGTGCAATTGCGTCCTGAAATATTGCACAACAGCCAAATTTACATAGAACAAGAATTGAAAACGGCTGCCAAACCGGTGTATTTTGTATTTCATGGTGGTAGCGGATCGCCTCAAAACCAAATTAGAGAAGCAATTGGTTACGGTGCTATTAAAATGAATATTGATACCGATATGCAGTGGGCATTTTGGGAAGGTGTGTTAAACAATTATAAAAAACACGAAGCTTATTTGCAAGCACAACTTGGTAACCCAGAAGGTGCCGACAAACCCAACAAAAAACATTATGACCCGCGCGTTTGGTTGCGCAAAGGGGAAGAAACGTTTATTCAACGCTTAGAAGTTGCCTTTGAAGATTTAAATTGCATTGGCAGAAACGCTTAAGAAATACATTTTCGCATTAAACTATAAAGCCATTTTCATTTTTTTGAAGATGGCTTTTTTTGAGGCAGCAAATTGGGCAACTAAGCCTACGTAGATACAAAAGCCCTCTCAAATTCAATTATTTGGGAGGGCTTTATTAATAATATGGGGTCAAACGGCAGTTTCAAACTACCCCGAATGTTTTTTTTGTACTAGTTTACTTAAAACTGATCAATTCTACATCAAAAATCAACGTACTGTTAGGGCCAATTTCAGCACTCACCTGCCTATCGCCATAAGCAAGGTGCGGTGGAATGAAAAAACGCCATTTGCTACCAACCGACATTAATTGTAAACCTTCGGTCCAGCCACTAATCACACGATTGAGCGGAAAGCTAGCCGGACGCCCCCTTTGTACACTACTATCAAACACACGTCCATCTATCAACGTTCCATGATAATGACAAGTAACTTCGCTAGTAGCTTTAGGTTTATCGCCTGTACCTTCGGTTAGTACAAGGTATTGTAAACCACTTTCTAGTGCAACAACACCCTCTTTTTGTTGATTCGCCGCCAAAAAATCTTGGCCTGCTTTTAAGTTGGCAGCACTTTTATCATTTTTCAATTGTGCCAATTTTTCTGCAATACTCATACTCAAAAAATTTACGCAAATGTACGTGGTCAAGGATAATTAAAGCAAGTTGTTTTCGCCACCGATAGCTTCGTCTTCATCGTCTGCAATAACAATTTTGGTTTTGGGGGGCTATGGTTTTTTGCGTTCCATTTGTTGAATCAAATCGGCCACTACCGCCGTCCAACCCGTTTGGTGTGCAGCACCAAGGCCCTTGCCGGTATCGCCATGAAAATATTCAAAAAATTGGATCAAATGCTCATTTCCGGGACGTTCGTAAAACCAACTGTAGGCTTCATTCAGCCTCCGCTTTCCCTTTTCATCGGGTTTAAACAAACTGATTACACGCAGGGTTAATTCATCGGCTACTTGATCTAAATTCATCCAATTGCCTGAATTGGTAGGACACTCAACCTGCAAAGTATCTCCATAAAAACTGGCATATTTTCTAATAGATCGAATAATCAGGTAATTAATAGGAAGCCAAACCGGTCCACGCCAATTAGAATTTCCGCCAAACAAGTCCGAAGTGCTATCGCCCGGATCGTATTGAATGCTGTATACCGTGCCATCGATAGTAACCGAATAGGGATTTTTTTCGTGGTATTTAGACAAGGCCCTTATTCCACCATCCGACAAAAATTCTTCTTCGTTCAGCATCCGTTTCAATAGTGCTATCAACTTATCTTTTGGCACCAACGACAACAATATTTTATCGCTATCGCTTCTTTCTTCGTTAGGCCAAAAACGATTACTTTTTTTCCGATAGTTCTCAAACCAAGTAATTCGTTTTTTAAAATCTGGCAGGTTAGCTAGGGTTTGCTTTTCAATAACAGAAACGGCCAATAAAGGCGATAACCCTACAATAGATTGTATTTTCAGCGGAATGTTATCTCCATTATTGATGTGTAAGGTGTCGTAAAAAAACTTATCGGCTTCGTTCCAAAGCACATGGCTATTCATGGCTTCGGCAATGAGCACAAAGTGTTCAAAAAATTTGGTAGCCGTATCTTCAAAGGCTATGTCGTTATTGGCTATTTCGAGGGCAATGTCCATCATATTCAATGCATATTTCCCCATCCAACTTGTACCATCGGCCTGTTCTAGCATCATATGATCGGCTAAATTTAAACTACGGTTAAATACGCCAATATTATCTAAGCCCAAAAAGCCCCCTTGAAAAATGTTGTTGTTGTTGGAATCTTTGCGATTAATCCACCAAGTAAAATTGATGATTAATTTTTGAAATATACGCTTTAAGA
>JAIXOS010000351.1 GCA_027486695.1 Chitinophagaceae bacterium
CATATACCTATAAGTATAGTCCCATAAACACACTTACTTTATTTCTGTTTTTTAATACATCAGCAAATAGCTCCAAAATGGGGTATAATACATGCCTATCGGGGGGAAAATTACCATTATTGGGGTATAAAAACCAGCTATTGGGGGGAAAAGAAAGCTTGTTAGGGTATAAATATTGCCTATTGGGGAATAAAATCTGCCAAACGGGGTATAAAAACAGGCTATCGGGGGGAAAATACACATAAAACAATGCAATAACAGCCCTATAACTTGCTACTCCATTTGTTTTGCTTGGGTAAATGGTAATTTACATACGAAAACATTACTGCTGTTATTAGGAACCTTTGTATTGTTCATTACTTTGGCTTGCTGATAAGCATGATCCAATAACACAGCTGCTTAATTTGTGCATGGCAAAGCCGCAGGCAAACAGGCCAAAGCGTAGTAAAGCAGGTTTATGCGCAACTGCATTTGTATAGCCTATTGGGGGTACCTCATTCATTACTGCCATCGCTTTTGTATGGTTTATAATCATAAAAGAGCCCCAAACCTTTGCAGGATGGAGCCCTTTGTTGTATTGCTAAGCCTAAAATCCACAATTATTGAACAAGCAACGAAAGCTGTTTTTGCAACAACCCACCACTCAGTACCAAGAAGTATTGTCCTTTTGGCAACCTGCCCAAGTGAGCAATTGGTATATTGCTATTGGTGGCGGCAGATGCTATTTGTACGTTTTGTTGTGCAACTAATTTGCCAAGTGTGTTAGCAATTGTTACTGTATAATTGCCGGCCGGTAACTGATGGCATTGCAAATAGGTAGCTTGATTGGTATGTGCCGGATTGGGCACCACCTGTACAGTAAAGGGCTGTGGCGTTGCTTGTACAACATTGCTATACACCACTTTGCCATTCAACAACCATGCTTTTATACGATATACTGTTTGCGCTAAGGGTTGTTCGTCGGTAAATTGAGCGGTTAAAGGCAAATTGTGCAAAACAGCATAGCTTACAAATGCACCTCCTTGCGGTTGCATGCGCTCTACTTCATATTTTACCACAGGAACGCCCGACTTTAACTGCCAATTAAGTTGAACTACGGCATTATTGTTCACCGCTGCTTTTACGTACAACGAAGGTTCGGTATTGGCCATACGGCTACCACCACCGCCTGTAGCCAAAAGAATATTGGTGCGGCCGGCAACATCTATATTGAACAAAATAGTGCGAGTAGTGCCATTGTTGATAACCGTTAACGACGTGTGGGCAGCATCGTTCCACTTGGTAATTGGCAGCGAATCGCCTTGATTGTAAGCAAACAACATAATTCTAAATTGGGGGCTTATACTATTGCTTTCAATTACCCACCTACCTACTCGTTTTGCCACATTAATAGAATCTATGTACACCGGCAATCCGGCAACAGCGCCTGTATTATTTAAAACCCGTATCAAAAAGCGTCGGTTGCCGGTAGCCACCGGTTCTTGATAAATGACATCGTTGCGGTAGTTACTATCAACCAAGTTAACACTACTAGATAAAAAAGTAAGATCCTGTGCCTTTTGGGCTATCCACTTGTAGTTGTTTACAAGGCTATCCTTTTGTACATCATCGGCAATTAATACATATGGTTTGGCATCTTGCAGTAGTGCTACCGTGCGGAATACTTTTTTTACCGGATTAATGGTTTGCTTTACCAATCTATTGTAATACGTGGTGGTATTGGGCAAATCGGTAAAAGCATACGAATTGTAAAACGGTATTTCATCAAAACTATAATAGGGCGAAAAACGGTAACTATTGGGCGTTGTCATTACTTTAGATGCGCCGGGCAAAGTAATGGCCGGATTATCGCCCTCCCAACCGCCAAACTGTCTATACCATATATCGCTATAAGCTTCTGTAGCGTCGCCTGCAATAGACAGCATATTACTATTTTTAATTACCATTGGTATTTTTCCGGGCACGGGTTGTACTGCTGCGTCCAAGCCACTAGTAGCACCTTGATTATTGATGAGGATACCCGAATTAGAACGAGTAAGCGCCGCTGAATCGTAATGACCATTAGAGTTGGTGGTGTTTCGGGCTATAAATATGCGCCCCAAAGCACTGTAAACAATGTCGTTTTTATTGGCAAATGTGTGTCCGCCTAAATCTGTTTTGTTGTGAAACCACAATGCTGCGGAGGTGGTATCAAAACCGCTACGCAAACAAGCCAATCCGCCAAGTGAATCAAAATACATTTTTTCGTTATTCAGTGCAATTTGTGCTTGTTGGGCAAAGCCAATAGGCATATAATCGCTTGCAAAAATTACGGCCGGTAAATGAAAATAAAATCCTGCCGAAAAATTGCCATTACCATTAGAATAGGAGTAATAAGTATTATTGTATGGTCGGGAGGCTTTTTGACGCTGAATATAATTTTTCCATACAAAATCTACTGCGGTATCTTTTGGATACACCCATTTTAAAGCGGGGGTTTCCATTTCGTTAAAGCGCCATCCTCCGTATGCAGGGTCTTCTGCAAAATCGGTATTGCGGCTTCCGGTACCACCCAAAAGGCCCATACCGAGAAAAGAAAAACCAAAAGGTTGGGTTATTGCGGGTAAAAACTTGGTAGCATGACTGCGCACAGATGGATGGCCCAACATGCTATAGCCTCTGCGTGCAACTATGTATAAAAGTGTGGTATTTATTTGGTCTTTACCATTCGATTCGAAAAAGCTACCCGTTTTATCGTACATACCATAGCTCAAAAAATTCCAGACATTGCGTGCCCAACGTTTAATGGCTGTATTGTAGCTAGAAGTATAGCCTGCTTCGCCTTCAATAGCCAAATTAGGAATGATTTCGTAGCCAAAAGTTAACCAATTGGTGGTGCTAGCGTACGAAATGGCTTCAAAACCATGTAGTTCGTTACTATCGCAAGCAATTTTGGCCAAGGCCATCCTAACAGTATCTTGTTGTGTTGGTGTCATTTGCGAATGCAAAAAGTCGTAAATCAACGCAGCGTATTGTCCACCAAAATAGGCTCTATTGTTGTAATTAACATTGGTATCGGCAATTGCTTTGCGAGCCCAAATAGTCATGGCATTAGCCAATTTAGCGGCCCTTGTGGTGTACGAAGTATTGGTTACGGGGTCTACAGCACCTTTAAACAACCAGCATTCAAATGCTTCGTAAGATAGTTCAAAAGCAATTTTTAATGAATTGCCACCAAACTGATTGGCGTAATTACTGGTTACACCAATATCTCCCGCTGCTAATGAATCGTAAAAGGGCTTCACATTTGTATATCCTACATTCGTGATAAACGGTACTCCCATCGTGTCTTTATTATACCATCCTGTTGATTTGTAGGTAGGTGCACCCCATTGAAGTAAAATGGTATGCGCATGAAAAAACTTATAGGCGGCTTTACCACTATTGGTGTTTTGTAATCGCCACTTAATATCGGTACTGTCTTCTGGATTACAGAAAATGCGCGGGTGCGTACCTACCGGTGGCACATGTTTTATAAAGCGCAATCCTGTGGTATCTTGTTGCATTGGAAGCATGGCATACGGCCCAATGCCATTGGGTGCCGCAATAGTGGTATTGTCAAAATCGCTCATGTTATAAGTAAATCCCCCTTGCAAGCTATCTTTTAGTACAAATGCCGCATTGCTAGACCAAGCCGACTCTGAAGCGGTGCCCATCACTGAATCCATGTATTTGTATCTAAATTGATACGTAGTATTGGGAGCTAATGCATTGAATGTAGCTGTATAGTCGGCTTGATAACCGGCGCCGCTAGTAGCATTTTTTTCAAATACATATTTCAACTGGCCAAAAGCTACTGGTTTTATACCTCTTACAAGTGCCGTTGCATTACCGGCAAACTGAGGCAACCCTACCCAAGAGGCTTGCTTAACGCCCGGTATAGCAGCAACAGCAGCCGACTTTACACTTTCCTTTCCTGAGGCAATAACTGCCGTAACCTGATAGCTATAGGTGGAATCGTTCAATAAATTGCGATGCGCATAATAATTATTTCCATTGGCCGCCACCGAATCCAATAGCGCAAATGCACCATTATTGCGTTTTACATAAATTTTATAATAACCAATTTGATAGTCTATTTTTTCTGAACTCCAATTGAGGTAGTTAAACTTATTTCCTGCAAATACAGCCGTTATAGTAGGTGCCGGATTGATGGTAATATTGGGTGCTATAAAAGTAGCCCCGTTGTTAATATTACCACTAACAGCCGTATTTTTTTTGCCATAAACCAATGTATAATAACCCGTAGCGGTATTAATGGCGTCTACAGTAAAAATAAATTGTGTACTGCCATTATTTACCAGCTGTTTACTTGTTGCCGGTATTACGTAGTTAGTGCCGGTTGCAAAAGTGGGGTCAGTAGCATTGTATAGCAAATGATAATCGAACAAAGTAGTGTCTGCATTAGCCGCTAATCCGTAATTGGTAAAATTAAATTTTAGTTTATACAACCCTCCATAACCGCCACATGCATCGTTTTTTTGGATAAACCAAACCCGGTTCCAGCGTGCGAAGCCATTGCCTATTTGTTGTATACCCGATAGTAAATTGTCGCCTAGTAGTATATAATCACCCGGTTCTTTTAAAAATCCATCTACCGTGTTCACATTTTCTATACCCAATCCGTTGTCGGAAACTGATGCCGTAACCGAATCGGTTCCTCTTTCCCTACCAATACCCACAATGTTGTTATAAAAGGCCGCATTAACAGGTAAATAATTGTTCACCGTATTGGTAGATAAATTATTTTGAATACCCCATTTATATGCCAAATAGGTTTCTACTATTTTTTTAGCCGGTGTTTTCAAGGCAATATTGGTCAATACGGTTTCGCTAATACCCCATTTTACATTTACAAAATAGCTATAAGGTGCACTATTGGTATTGCCTCTATTGCCTAAAGCAATAGGATTGTTGGTAAGTTTTTTGGTTAACATGGTATAATCTGCTTCGTAAGCGCCGTTTAATAGACCCACATAGTTAGCCAAGCCGCCGGTAGCTGCATAGGTTTCCATTAACGACACTTTACCTCTTACGTCGGGCACCGCGGCATCGCCTCCACCTACATAGGACCATACCGAATTGGCCGGTACGCGCAAACGAAAACGCTTATCGGTAGTATTATAATTGATACTAATTCCCGGTGCATCGGAATTACGGCAAAAAGTACCGTACCTAAAATCGGTAATAGTAGTGGACAAACCGGTATCTACTTGTACAATTTGTGCCAAATGATACCCGGTTGCCGAATCGAAGATAGCCGGCGCGGGATTTAGTACCAATCCTTTTACCCCATTAAAATACACCATTTTTTTACCATTAATGGTTGAGTCGGCAGGGTTGTGCGTGGCTAGCGGGGCTTTAAATGCAAAACCATTTATTTTATCAACCCATTTAAACAATCCTCCTTCATAACCTATTGTTGAAGCATCCGATGCATCTAACCAAATATTAAAATTGGTTTTATCTAAACCTCCCGGAAAGTAGGCAAAAGTTGGCTGCATAAAACCAGGTAATAAATTCAGGTTGGTATTTTTGGGCGCCCACACCACGGTATAAAAGCCACTCATAAAATTAGCAGATGGCAATTCAACAGACCATTTATTGGCATTAAATACCGCATTGATAGTAGGTACTATCCAATTGTTACCGGTTGAAAAACTTCCTGATTTATCGTTAAAAAGTAAATAATAATTGAATGTTGCTGTATCGTCAACTACTCCATATTGATTAAAGTCAAAATTCATTGCTATGTTACCACCATTAACCATTGCATCGGTACGTTGCACATACCAAGCTCTTGCCCATCTGTTAAAATTGGCATCTATTGCCACAGTTCCCGAGGCTTTGTTATCGGCAGCAATTACGTAATCACCGGTATTTTTTAAAAAAGATACATTGCTTAATTGAAGTCCATTTCCGGATGCAGTAGCATTAATGGAGTCGGTACTACTTTCGTAACCTATACCAATTAAATTATTTGAAAAAATACTATCTACAGGCTGGTAAAGGGTTTGTAATGCAGCGGGTATGAGGGTTTTTGTAGTCCATTTATTGGCTAAATACAATTCCAGCAATTTTCTTCCGGTGATGCCTAAGCTACTACTCGATAAAACGGTTTCGCTAATTGCCCAATGCACGTTTACGGCATAATTGGTGGGCAAAGCGGCACTATTACCTCTGTTACCAATAAAAACGGGAACACCCGAAAGTTTTACTGATGACATGCTATAGGTATTGTACTGCACACCATTTAATAAACCAAAATGATTGGTTGTGCCGCCACTATTTGCAAAACTCTCCAACAACGCCCAATTATTGCGTAAGTCTACAGCACCACTATTGCCATTACCAATATAGGCCGAGGTATTATTTCCCGGTATTCTACCTCTAAAACGTGCGTCATTGGTTATGTAATTTACCGACATTCCCGGTACACCGGAACTATTGCGGGAATAAGTGCCAATACGAAAGTCTTTTACAGAAGTATCTATATTATTATACAAATATACCACTTGTGCTAAGTGATAAGCTCCGGCTGAATCAAAAACTGTTGGCGATGGCTGTGTACTTATAAATAATTGTTTTACTCCATTAAATTCAACGGTTTTTTTTCCATTTACGGTGGTATAAGTAGGATTAAAACTACTGCTAAACGAACGTGCCTGCCAACCACTAATTTTATCGTTCCATCTAAATAAAGAGTCTATTACAATTTGTGTACTATCGGCAGCATCTAACCACAAATGAAATTTTTGTTTGGCCATCCCGGCAGGATAATACGTTTGCGCCACTGTACTTGTAACACACAAGGAGGAGGATAAAATAGCGGCAAACGAAAGCATTTTTTTGTAAAAAATACCCATAGCAATCGTTGTTTTATGATTATTGGATTGCCTTCCTCCTTTTTTTCATATGACAGAGTAGGCGATTATTAGGAACAAAACAATCCTTTAGCACCCAATTAACACCTTCTCCACGTTGCAAAAAATGGCTTCTTTTAACCAATTTATAACATATTCTACAAAAAATATTTACAATTCGTCAATTTTTGAAGTCAACAAACTACTGCATGGAAAAAAATAACCACAGCCAACAACATGCATTGGTATGTGGCTATAGCGCATATGCACAAAAGCAGCAAACAATGATAGCCTTCCGCTACTAACAAACGTTGATAATTAAAAAGGCTCAATTTTTTCAAATGCAATACAGGTACATTATCTTAGACAATTAAAATATCCCCTGTCATGTATTTTAATCGTCTTGGCTTTTACAATTCCGAATTGGTAACTTTTTATAAGCACTTGATGTTGCCCCGAATGATTGAAGAAAAAATGTTGCTACAACTGAGGCAAGGAAAAATAAATAAATGGTTTAGTGGAATTGGACAAGAAGCAATAGCAGTGGGTACAGCACTAGCATTAGAGTCGGACGAATGGATATTGCCACTACATAGAAACCTAGGGGTTTTTACCACGCGTCAAATGCCCCTGCACAAATTATTTTTACAATGGATGGGGGATGCCAAGGGTTACAGCAACGGAAGGGAAAGAAGCTTTCATTTTGGCAGTAAAGAACACCACATTTGTGGTATGATTTCGCACTTAGGGCCACAGTTGGCCGTGGCCGATGGCATTGCCCTAGCGCATCAATTAAAAAAAGAAAACAAAGTAGTGGTAGTCTTTTCCGGCGACGGAGGCACTAGTCAAGGCGATTTTCACGAAGCACTTAACATTGCTTCGGTATGGAACTTGCCCGTAATTTTTGTAGTTGAAAACAACGGCTATGCACTTAGCACACCTACTTCCCAACAATATGGCTGCATCAATATTGCCGACAAAGCAATTGGTTATGGCATACATGGTGTAACCATAGATGGCAACAATGTATTGCAGGTGTACGACACCATTAAACGCATCAAAAACTTTTGTTTGGCCGAGCAAAGGCCCTATTTAATTGAATGTACCACCTTTCGGCTAAGAGGGCACGAAGAAGGCAGCAATAACCAACATGTACCCAAGCAACTATTGGAAACTTGGCAAAAAAAAGATCCGGTAAAATGTTACGAACAGTTTTTGGTAGCCGAAAAAGCCATTACCGAAATGGAAATTGCCGATATTAGAAACAACATTAAACAATTGATAGAGCAAGAGTGGCAATTGGCAGAAAAAGGGACATCGACCACAACGGCCACAGCAACCGACGAACTAAAGTCGGTGTTGGCAAAACCGCAACCCGGCAGCAATGCAGTACCAATCTTAAACAAACCGTCCGAAAACAGCAAATACAACCAATCGTTGCGCTTTGTAAATGCCATTCAACAAGCATTGGAGCAAAGTATGCAATTGCATCCTAACCTTCTACTGATGGGGCAAGATATTGCCGAACATGGTGGCGTATTTAAAGTGACAGAAGGATTATTTGAAAAATTTGGTGCCCATAGGGTACGCAATACACCGCTCTGCGAAAGTGGTGTAATTGGTGCTGCTTTGGGATTAAGTATAGAGGGCTTTAAAACGGTGGTAGAAATGCAATTTGCCGATTTTGTAACCATGGGTTTTAATCAAATAGTCAATAATTTGGCTAAACTACATTATAGATGGGGGCAAAATGCCGATGTGGTTATCCGAATGCCTACCGGTGCCGGCGTGGGTGGAGGGCCTTTTCATAGCCAAAGTACCGAGGCTTGGTTTACCCGTGTACCGGGTTTACAAGTAGTATATCCATCTTCTGCACACGATGCCAAAGGATTGCTGAATGCAGCCATCAATAACCCCAATCCGGTTTTGTTTTTTGAACACAAAGCGCTCTACCGAAGCATCAGCGGTACCGTTAACCAAAGCTATTACCAAGTACCTATTGGCAAAGCCTTTGTGGTGGCGGAAGGTGCTGACTTTACCATAATTACCTATGGCATGGGGGTTCATTGGGCATTGGAATACCAACAGCAGCATCCTGAATATAGCATACACCTGCTAGATTTACGCACTTTGCTACCTTTAGATACTGCGGCAATATATCAAGCCACCGAAAAAACCGGTCGCGTACTCTTGTTGCAGGAGGATACGCTCACGGGTGGTATTTGCAGCGAAATTGGCGCTTGGATAGCAGAAAATTGCTTCTCGCTTTTAGACGCACCTTTGGTACGTTGCGCATCGCTAGATACCCCTATACCATTTAACCAACAGTTAGAAAGTCAGTTTTTAGCCAAGAGCCGACTACATAGTTGTGTACAAAAACTACTCAGTTTTTAAACCGGAAAATACATATGCACCGTGGCTCCTTTACCAACTGTACTTTCTATGGAAATGGAGCCCTTTAGCAACGCTATAAAATCTTGTGCCAACAACAAACCCAAACCACTGCCTTTTTCTTCTTTAGTACCAATAGTGGTTTTAGATAGTTTTTTGTTTAGCAAGTTATCAATTGCGGCCTCGCTCATACCAATTCCGGTGTCGCTAACACTTAGGTGAATTAAGTTATTTTCGATGTTGCCATTTAGGGTAATACAACCGTTTTCGGTGAATTTAAGCGCATTGGTTACCAAATTGCGTAATACAAACAACAACATGCTAGGGTTGGTATATACCATTAATTGTTGATGAATATTGTTGACAATTGTATTGTTTTTAAAATTGGCCGCCAAATGAAAATTGGGTATTTCGGTGGCTACCAATTCGTAAAGATTGGTAGCTATTTTGTTTTTGTTTACGGTGCCTAATATTTGTTCGCTGCCCCAATCTACCAAATTATTGAGCAAATTAAGTGTGGTGGTAACCTGACTTTGCAATTCGCCAATAATCATTTGCCGCTCTTCTTTACTAAAATCATCCAACTCCATTTCCAATGCTTGTCGTATGCTTGCTAACGGACTGCGTACATCGTGGGCAATAATCGACAGCATTTTTTGCTGTATTTTATTTTGTTGTTCAATATGCTTTTTTTGTTCTTCTATTTGCTTGTTCTTTACTTTCAGCTCTATCATGCGTATAATCTGATTGCTCAATACACGCAATGCATATGCTTGATCCTCGTTAATACTGTTGGGTTTTCGGTCAATGACACACAGAGAACCAAGCTTATAGCCATTACTTGTAACAAGCGGCACTCCTGCATAAAACCGAATATTGGGTGCTGTAGTTACCAATGGATTGTCAAAAAATCGTTCATCTAAATGTGCGTCGGGCACTTGCAACAAATCATTTTCTTGCGTTAACATATGCGCACAAAAGGATACATTTCTCGACGTTTCATTTGCATCTAAACCACACTTGGCTTTAAACCATTGCCGATGCACATCCACCAACGAAATGAGTGAAATAGGAACTTTGCAAATTTGCGACGCCAAAGCCACTATTTCATCGTATTGGTTTTCGGCTTCGGTATCCAATATTTCTAACCTATAAAGTTCTTGCAAACGTGCTTGTTCATCTGCTGGCAAGGGTGGCGGCATCATACAATTGGTATTTTAATATGGCAGCAAGATAATTATAACGTTGCAATAATACAATAACTTATTTCTAACTAATGACTAATAATTAACGTACAACTTACTATTTGATGCCATTTAGCGGATATGGGCTTCTACAAATTAGGTAACGGTTGCTTACGCCAAAAACCGGAACAGGAGGTGCAATAAGTTGGACGGATTGAACCATTTTGTTATGAGAACGCCCAAAATGCGGCAGTTGTGTACAAAGCAAAGGCCATTACCTTTCAAGAGTAATGGCCTTTGTTATAGCATGTTGTTGGCTAAAAAAAGTTACTTAGATTCCCAAGCTTCTAATACCTGAGCTGTATGGTTTTTGGTATCGGGCTTACTAATTATTTTGCGGATAATGCCCAATTCATCTATTAAAAAAGTGGTTCGGGTAGTGCCCATGTAGGTTTTTCCCATAAACTTTTTTTCGCCCCACAAATTGTAAACGTCCACAATTTTCTTGTCTTCGTCGGCCACCAATGGAAAAGGTAATGCAAACTTTTCTTCAAACTTTTTATGACTTTTTACACTATCGGTGCTTACGCCAATAATTTGAAATCCCTTTTCTAAAAGCACATCGTAATTTTCTTTTAAATTACAAGCTTGTGCGGTACAACCCGGCGTATCGTCTTTCGGATAAAAATATAAAATCACTTTTTTACCTAAAAACTTTTTCAACGATATGTCGTTGCCATTTTGATCTACCCCTTTAAACTGAGGAGCTTTGCTACCCTCTTTTAATACTGCCATAAATTTCAACTTTTTTAAAAATGGAACAGGTTAATAACAAGCTTCTTCATCCTTTTGTTTAGGCCTGTATTATGCTGCGCAGCGGTGAATATAAGGTATTACTAATAAATTTTAGTTTTTAAGTCCAATTCTTCTCTGTAAAATGGTAACAATAGTATAGCCTGCATCACTTACATTTGCACAATTTTATTTTTTATACTATGCCAAAAGACAACTCTATTAAGTCGGTACTCATTATTGGTTCTGGCCCAATTATCATTGGTCAGGCCTGCGAATTTGATTATTCCGGTTCACAAGCGGCCCGCAGTTTACGCGAAGAAGGTATTGAAGTAATACTGATCAATAGCAATCCTGCTACCATTATGACCGATCCTATGATGGCCGACAAAGTGTATTTATTGCCATTAACGGTAGAAAGTATTGAGCAAATTTTGCAAGAAAACAATATCGATGCCGTGCTACCTACTATGGGTGGTCAAACTGCTTTAAATCTTTGTAAGGAAGCCGACGAACTAGGTATTTGGGAAAAATACAATTGTAGAATGATTGGTGTAGATGTGGCCGCAATTGATACCGCCGAAGACCGTGAACAATTTCGCCAACTCATGGTCAAAATTGGTATTGCAGTAGCCCCTAGCCATGTAGCCAATAGCTTTTTGGAAGGAAAAGAATATGCCCAACAAATTGGCTTTCCACTAGTTATCCGATCTTCCTTTACCCTAGGTGGTAGCGGTGGCGGATTTGTACACGATAAAAGTGAACTTGACGAAGCCTTAAAACGGGGTCTTGAAGCCTCTCCTATACACGAAGTATTGGTAGAAAAAGCGGTATTGGGCTGGAAAGAATACGAATTGGAATTGCTACGCGATATAAACGATAACGTAGTCATTATTTGTACCGTAGAAAACCTAGACCCTATGGGCGTACATACCGGCGATAGCATAACCGTAGCACCGGCTATGACACTAAGCGATACGGCCTTTCAAAATATGCGTAACCAAGCCATTTTAATGATGCGTAGCCTAGGCAACTTTGCCGGCGGTTGCAATGTTCAATTTGCACTTAATCCAGCTACCGAAGAACTCATTGCTGTAGAAATCAATCCGCGTGTGAGTCGTTCATCGGCATTGGCAAGTAAAGCTACCGGCTACCCAATTGCCAAAATTGCTGCCAAACTTGCTATCGGATACTCGCTCGACGAACTCAAAAACCAAATTACCAAAACCACTTCAGCCTATTTTGAACCGGCACTCGATTATGTAATTGTAAAAGTGCCCCGTTGGAATTTTGATAAGTTCAAAGGTGCTAACGATACCCTTGGCTTGCAAATGAAAAGCGTTGGCGAAGTAATGGCTATTGGCCGAAGCTTTACCGAAGCTCTACAAAAAGCATGTCAAAGTTTGGAAAACGATGCACTTGGCTTAGGCTACTATGGTAAAAGCTTAATGAAAGGCGAGCACATTTTGGAATACATCAAAACACCCAAATGGGATCGTATTTTCCGTATCAAAGATGCATTGATGCAGGGCATTACCGTAAAATCAATTGCCCAAGCCACAGGTATTGATCGATGGTTTTTGTACCAAATACAAAAAATTTGTACCATCGAAAAAGAAATTGCCCACTATCATTTGGAAACCTTACCGGTTGATTTGTTGAAAGAAGCCAAAAGGAATGGCTTTGGCGACGAGCAAATTTCTAAAATATTGCAAGGAAATTGTACCGAAGATATGGTGTACGAACACCGAAAAGCTTTGGGCATACAACGTGTTTACAAAATGGTAGATACTTGTAGTGCTGAGTTTGAGGCCAAAACCCCCTACTTCTACAGTTCTTTCGAAAACTAATTATACTGTTTAATCATCTTTGTACAGCCCTTCATTTCCCAAAAAATGAAGGGCTTTTTTATTCCCTCGCTACATTTTACAAACCAAACGGCTACCGTGTAGCCTCATTTAGGGTATGAGCCAAGCGCACGTTACACCAATGTAGCAGCAGTGGCGTTGGCACCATTCAACTGTATCCATTCTTGTCAGCTTATCCCAAATAGGGTTTTAACTTGCAAAAAATGCATTTTATATTGTTTTTTCTGAAAAAATAGTATATTTATACTTGTTTTTCTAAAAATTTAGAAATTGTTTCATAGGTAGATACATCAACTGTACACACTGTTGCATCCGATATACCTATTTAAAAATATTTACCACCAATCATACCAAACAAACAATATGACAAGGGAAGAAAAATTTATGCAACAAGCCATTGAATTATCGCACAATGGCATGCACAACAATGAAGGCGGGCCTTTTGGCTGTATTGTGGTAAAAGGCAACGAAATTGTTGGCAAAGGCAACAACAAAGTAACTTCCACTAACGACCCCACCGCACATGCCGAAGTAACGGCTATACGCGATGCTTGCAAAAATTTGAATACTTTTCAGTTAGAAGACTGCGAAATATACACTTCGTGCGAGCCCTGCCCTATGTGCTTGGGTGCTATTTATTGGGCACGCCCCAAAGTGGTGTATTTTGCCAATACCCGAACAGATGCCGCAAATATTGGTTTTGACGACTCAATGATTTACGATGAAATGGCGGCCCCTATTCACGAACGCAAAATCCCAATTTTACCAATTGGCAGAAACGCAGCCATCAAGGTTTTTGAAGCTTGGCAAAACAAGCAAGACAAAACAGAATATTAACGCTACTGCACAATCTCACTATATATTGGATTATCAACCCTACCAATGCAATGATTCCTGCGTATTTAAAAGTAAACTTTAGTAACGCAGGAATCGTTCTTACTTACAAATTAAAAAAGGGTGTATAGTAGTTAATTGCAAGAAAAGGCAAACATGGTAGTTAATATAACGCCAAGCCTTAGTTGGGCTGCTTGTTTTTTACCAAAATAATTTCGGCGGCTATACTTACTGCAATTTCTTCAGGTGTTTGGCTATAAATGGGTAAGCCAATAGGTGCACGTAAGTAATTGCGCACATTTCCAATCAGTCCATCCGCCTCCAACTCATTAAGCAAGCGCATTATTTTGTTTTTACTTCCAAGCATTCCCAAATAAGCCAATTGCTTATAGCTTACCGCTTGAAGTGCCACTGCATCGGTACGGTAGCCAAACGTCATGAGTACTACATAATGATTGCTGCCATCCGGTATCAATGAACCTATTTCGCTGTATTGGTTTACAATAGCTATTTCGTGAGCAAAATGGTTTTGTTGCAATGTGTTTAAATGCGGTCGTTCTTCAATTACCTGAACATAAAAACCAAGCTTGTGCATCAATTCCGAAAAGGCCAAAGCACAATGCCCTCCTCCAACAATAAACACTTTGTTTTGGTGGCCTATTTTTTCGGTAAATACAAAATTGTCTTCGCTGTCAAATTCAAACAAGTATTGCGCTTGGGGCATACTTGTTGCATCAAACGCAATGCCTTTTGGAGTGATTGTTAACCTACCATGCTTGTGTTGTTGCAAGGTGTTTACTATTTGACTAACCATTATTAAGTCGCAAGGCTGTAGTTTATACATATACACACTTTGCTCGCCACTACATATCATGCCGCTTTGGTTTTTGGCCGCAGCTTTATCATGTATTTGTTGATAGTACGCTTGTGTGGTTGTTCCTGTAGCCAAATGGTGTTTTGCCACTTCTACCAATTTGTGTTCCATCATACCACCACCAATAGAACCACACATATTGCCCGATGCCGTAACAGCCATCCCAAATCCTTGTCGTCCCGGGCTACTGCCAATACTTTCCAATACATACAAGAGTACTACCGGTTCGGCTAAGGTTAATTGCCGCTCAATAAATTGCCACAACAAACGTTGTTTGTGCATCATACATTACTGATTATAGGCATTTGCTTTTTCAGGATATAGTGCTAGCAACACTTTTTCGGGTGTAAAAGGTGCGTCAAATGCCGGACAACTTGCCGGATTGAAGCTGCGAATAGCATTCCGAATAGCAAAATAAGTGCCTATGCCATACATCAATGGTGGTTCGCCAACGGCTTTCGATTTGAAAATAGCTAGATTATCCTGAACAGTTTCTAAGAATGTAATATCAATCACCGATGGAACGGAATATATGTCGGGAACTTTATACGTAGATAGTGCGTTGGAGCGCAATTTACCTGCCGCATCGTATACCACCTCTTCCATCGTCATCCAACCAATTCCTTGTACCAATCCTCCTTCAATCTGCCCTCTATCAATCAACGGATTCATACTAGTACCAAAATCGTGCACCAATTGCACTGCATCTATAGTATAAGTGCCTCGCAAACAATCTAGTGTAACTGTAGTAATGGCTGTTCCATATACATGGTATGCAAATGGATGTCCTTTTTCCTTGGTTTTATCGAAATGAATTTCCGGGGTGGCATAATGTCCGTGTTCCGACAAACTGATGCGTTTGTTGTGCGTGGTTATTACTAATTTTTCCCAACTGAGATCCGTGGGTTCACCATTGGCATATACAATTTCGTTAAGAATAGTAATGGTTTCGGGCAGCACATTGAGTTCCGTTGCAGCTACATTTTTTAATCGGTCTAAAAGTGCTTCACAGGCTATTTGTGTAGCTCTTCCATTCAAGTCGGCAGTAGCACTTGCCGCAGATGGCGATGTATTGGCTATACGATACGTATTGGTACTATTTACTTTAATCCTGCTAGTACTAACAGACAAAATATGTGCAGCAACTTGTAGTATCTTGGTGTTAACACCTTGCCCCATTTCTACGGCGCCGGTACTTATAACAATACTACCATCGGTATATATATGCACCAAGGCCCTTGCTTGGTTCATTAAGGTATTGGTGAAAGAAATTCCAAAACAAATGGGCATGAGCGATAAACCCTTTTTCAACCATTTATTGTTGTTATTAAATTGGTTTATTTGAGCTTCCAATTCCGCTAATTGATAGGTTTTTACCGCTTTTTCCCAACATGGAATGGCTTCGCTCACTACTTTTTGTCCATACGGAAGTTCATTGCCGGTTTGCAATAAATTTTTGGACTGAATGATTTTTGCGTCTACCCCTAATTTTTCAGCGGCTTGCACTATTGCGGCTTCTATTACAAACATTCCTTGCGGTCCTCCAAACCCTCTAAAAGCGGTATTGGGGGGTAAATGGGTTTTGCAGCTAATAGCCGTAGCGGTTACATTGGGTATATAATAACTATTGGTACAGTGAAAAAGTGTTCGTTCTAAAATAGCAGGCGACAAGTCGGCTGCGGCACCTGAATTTTGGTAAAAAGTAGCTTCGTAAGCCAAAATGGAAAAATCGCTGCTGAGCCCTATTTTGTAATCGGTAGTATAGGGATTTCGTTTGCCTGTCATGCGCATATCTTCCATTCTGTGCAACGAATATTTTACAGGTCTTTTGGTTACCAATGCACCCAAAGCACACAAAGCTGCCCAAGTATTGGCTTGGTCTTCTTTACCCCCAAATCCACCGCCTAACCTAGTAACATCAATTTCTATTTGGTGCATGGGTAGGCCGGTAACTTTGCTTACGGCACGCTGTACGGCCGTTGGTCCTTGGGTAGAGGAATAAATTTTTAGTCCCCCTTGTTCGGCAGGTAGTGCATAAGCACCTTGTGTTTCTATGTATAAGTGTTCTTGCCCATTGGTGTTGGCTACGCCTTCAAAAATGTAAGCACATTGCTTCCAAGCGTCCTCGGTATTGCCAAGCACAAATTTTCGGGAAGGAATGGTTAAACTACCTTTGGCAAATGCCTCTCTAGGGTTCGTGATAATAGGCAGGGGTGTTATTTGTACCGATATTTTTTTTACCGCTTTTCTCGCTATTTCATCCGATTCGGCTAGTACCAATGCTATCGGCATACCACAAAAATGTACATGGTGTTCGGCAAACAATGGTTCGTCGGGAATAATGCCGCCTATTTGATTTTGTCCGGTAATATCTTTATAGGTAAGAATGCGAACTACACCGACCATTTTTTCCGCTTCGGTAATATCTACATGTTCAATACTACCATGTGCTATTTGCGAATCAAAGCAAGCTGCATACAAGGTACCTTGCACTACAGGTATATCGTCTAAATAAACCGATTCGCCACGGGTATGACTATAACTATCTATATTTTTCATACAAAGTTAATTTTGGGTACGCTACTACAACTTCGGAAATAATTTTATAAAATGGGCTTCAATCAATTGATCCAACAAAAGCCGTTTATAAGCAACACTTCCTCGCACATCGCCAATAGGAGCAATTTCGGTTTGGGCTAGTGCACATACCTCATTGAGTAGTTGCCTGCTTGGTACTTTGCCTTCCATATACGCACTAGTTTTGGGCAAAAATGCCGGCACAGGAGCCACCCCACCTGCCGATAATCCGGCTTTTGCAATAGTGCCATCGCTGTGTAAATGCAAGCAAATAGCTGTATTTACACTAGCAATATCAAGGTGTGTTCGTTTACAAACTTTCTCAAAATTTACTTTGGTTTGTGCATCGGGTAGTTGAAAAAAAATTCTTTCTACGTATTCATCGGGTTGTTTATCTAACTGCTTATAGCCTTTATACAATTTTCGTAGGGGTAGCTGACGAGCTTGCGTATTACCCATAGAAGCAAATTGCAATTGTGCATCGAGTGCCAAAAACAAAATACTAAAATCGCCTATAGGCGATGCATTGATAAAATTACCGGCCAGGGTAGCCATATTCCTGATTGGCGTAGACGATACTAATTTAATAACGGCCTGCCATTCTTCAAAATGGGCTTTAAAAATGGGAGACTCCGCTATATCGGTTACGGTAGTGCCACTCCCCAAAAAGCACAAATCGTTTACCTGTGCTATTTCGCTCAAATGGCTTTCGCGTTGGGCAAAATACAAATCGTTTCTTTCCGTCATGCTATCGTGCTTTTGCACATACAAATCGGTTCCTCCCCCCACAATGCTCATTGGTGACGCAGGGTTATTGGGCACAACCGACAATTCGGTTTGTAGCGCCATTAATTTATCGGGTATTCGTTTAAAATACTCAGGTAGTATTTGGTTATTAACGGCAAAATCTACTGCGCTTTCCTGTTGGCGAGTGGTCAACTTGTTGGCAATGGTACCAATAGCCCGCTCAATAGATTTGTATCCGGTACAACGACAAATATTGCCATTAACCGCATCAATGCCCTGTTCGTATGTAGGTTCCTCATTGGCCTGCAAGCAAAAACCTGCAAGCGACACCATAAAGCCGGGCGTACAAAATCCGCATTGCGATGCCCCTTCGTTACTAAAGGCTTGCTGTATAAAGTTCAGCCCCTGTATATTGGTACCTTCAACAGTTACAATATGTTTGCCTTGTGCATTACCAATGGGCATTAAACAAGAAGTGGCCGACCTATACACCACCTGTCCCTGCGTATTGAGGCTACCTACCAAAACAGTACAAGCACCACAATCGCCTTCTCTACAGCCAATTTTGGTACCATGTAGGTGTTGATGATACCGCACAAAATCTAGCAATAACGTACCGGCGGGTAGTAACGTACTTACGATATTGTTGTTCAATAAAAACTTTATCACAGCCAACTAATTTTAAGCATTTAGAAATGTGGTTGTAGTAATGATACCAGCACAATAGCCCTGTGGCATCTTCGTTGCGTCGCAATCCTTTCATCTTCCTGTTCGCTTGGCAACATTTTAGCCCAATACATTAGTTACCGTGTATGCATCATTAATACTATAGGCTTACACGGTTTTTGGTAGGTAGGTTGCCCAAAACCGTTTCATTATGCGCTACGCCTACCTTCTAATATTTTGTAAAAAGATCGGCTGCGTATTTCGTCAATGGTTAGTCCGGTAGCCAAGGCTTCATCTTCGGTTATTGCGCCACAATTCATGGCTTTTAAAAAGAAGTTGAGCAAGCCCTGACCCGTAGCAGCGTCGTCAAAAATGTCGCCCGTAAGGGTAGATATTGCGGCCCTGTCTACAAATGTTTTTAACCGAAATACGGCATCCTCGTAGCTGCTTAGGAAAAAATGGTAGGTAGCAGCATAGCGCATAGGCAATTGGGCAGGATTCAAATCCCAACCTTGATAAAATCCATTAATGAGCGAATGGGTGGTATGGTTAAAGCCAATACGCCAAGCATTGTGTACCGATTCGCGATTTTCGTTTAATTGTTCAAACGTTAATTTGTCGCCACGATGTGGGCCAATTGGCATAACATTGGTAGCGCCATCGCTCAAGAAAATACCGGTACCGCCTAGTGCTACTTTGGTCATGTGGTGAGCAAAATCGCATACTTGGTGTGCCATTGTTTGGTATTTGGCTGTAATGCCACAACTAGCGGTATAATCGTATGTACCAAAATGCGCCGCTATACAGCGTCCTTCGCTTGCCCTGATAATGCGCATCAGCGGGTTACGTCCTTCATCGTCCATAACTATTTGGGTTGCTTCTACCATGGTTTCCATTTTCAAGGTTCCCTTTGGCAAATCAAATTGCTGTTCAATGATTTCGAATAAACGAATAAGGGTTATCACCTGCTCAGGAATGGTTACTTTGGGCAGCATGACCACAAAGTTATTGGGCAATACGCCATTGGTAGCTGTTAGCAAAGTGGTTAAAAACAAATCGAGTGTTCGTACACCACGCTCTTTTAAATCTTCGGTAAAGGGTTTAATACGAATGCCAATAAAGGGAGAAATGGTGTTATTTTTCATGCCAAGTGCCAATTCCTGAGCAGCTTGAATAGCAGTGGCATCTTCTTCTTCGTTTGGACGATTGCCAAAGCCGTCTTCAAAATCTATTCTAAAATCTTCCACCGGCTCGGTAGTTAATTTGGCTACTATCTTTTGGTAAATAGAGTAGGGTAGCCAAGCGGCTTCGTGTTTGCGCTGTTCGGGCGTTAAGGTTGCCAATTTTTGTGACAAATAAGTAATGTCTTTCTCTAAAGTTGGCAAGTACTGATGGCCTTCTAATTTTAGCGCTTTGGCCAAAACCACAAAATTGGGGGCATAGGTTTGTAAATTTTTCAGTGCAATACCGCCCATTTTTTGGGTAGTATCGCTTTTAAACAAATTGGCACCACCATACACGGTATGCACTGCCTGACGGTCTGGCTTATCGCCCGGGTATGTTTTTTGAAACCGTAAATTGGCTTCTTGTAAGCTACTAAGTAAGGCCTCTTTGGCCGACTCGGAAATAGATAATTTCATAAAATATTATTTTTTATTGCAATTAAGAACCTCGATAGGTGCTGTATCCGAAAGGATTGAGCAACAAAGGCACATGGTAATGGCTATTACTTTGTATATTGAAAACAATTTCTACATAAGGATAAAAAGTCGCTATTCCCATTTGCTGAAAATAGGCTTCGGTTTTAAACAACAGTTTGTAATGACCCAAGGCCAATAAAAGATTGGAAGGTAGCAAATTGGGAATGCGTCCGTCGGCATTGGTATGTCCTGCGGCTATTTCGTTCCAATCGGAACCGTGTTGTTGATACAATACTACGGCTACATTAGGGGCGGGTTTACCAATAGTGGTATCTAAAATATGGGTAGTTAGTTGGCTCATGATACTAGTTTTTGTAAGCGCAAACGCGTAATTTTTTGTTGTTCCTGCATGGCTATTTTTAGTTCGGTAGTAAGATCGTTGGGTAGTCGTTCTTGCAACAATTGCAGCATTTCGCCGGCCGATTTTCCTGTTGCACAAACGATAAAGATGAAACCAAACTTTTCTTCGTACAAAGTATTGCCCTTGGCTAATGCTTCAATAACTTGGGTAGTGGCTTCGGCTACTGCGCTTTGTTCCCCGGCAGCCCAATGTGCCGTGTTGGCAAACTTTTTTTGCAAGGAGGCCACATCGCCAATTTTGGGATGATGGGTAAATGCTTCGAGCCAATCGGCAGGGGCTGTTTGTTGCCATAAATTATCGGCCAACTGCAACAACATTTCTACCGACGTAAATGGTGCATACTGCACCATTGCATTCACCCAAGCAGTGGCCCCGCAGCATTGGGTAAACGACTGCCTCAATTCCGAAACAGCTAATCCATTTAATTGTTCTAAAGTCATAATGTATTGAAAATTGAAAAGCGTTATGTTATTGATGCAGCTACAAGTTAACCAAGCTGAAATTATAGCCCCGATTGAAGCGGATACCCCACAGACGGCCACCTTGCAAAGGTGCCGGCGAGGAGTATGAGCGAAAAGCGGGACTGTAGTTGAAAAGACTGGTGAACGATGGGCTCCTAATCATGCTCCTACACCACAGTTGGGAATCGGTTAACGTTTTTATAGTATATATAAACAGCTGGTTCTTTGCCCATAGCGGTAAACCATTGTTGGCAATAAGGAGCCATCCAAATGGAATCGCCTTTTTTAATTGGATACCATTGATGGTCGAGCATATACACGCCTTGTCCTTGTAAATACAGTAGCCCATGTTCCATGATGTGTGTTTCTACCATAGGCAAGTGGCCACCACTATCGTAGGTGAAAATATTCACTGCCATGTCGAAGCGCAAATCGTCGGGCAACAATACTTGCAGTCGCAACGCCGGATCGCCCAAATATTCGGGAGCCGGCACAGTAGCTGCATCTCCAAACAATACAGGCGGATTTTCTACACCCGCTAGCGGTTCAAACACCTTGTGAAAAGTAAGTATTTGCGTTCCTTCCACTACATCGGTAAATGCATAGGTGTGCTCTACAGGCACATATACAAATTGCCCTTTAGTGAGCAATTGACTTGTTGTATTTACTACCGCAGTTGCCGCGCCCTCAATAATATAAAAAAATATTTGCGACTGTTTTGTAGTTCCAGAAAGGGTACAATTGGCTTGTGCAGTAATGATGGTTTGGCATAACCTTGCGCCCATTTGTTCGTTGATGATTACATTAACGGTACAATTATTCCAACCCGGAACTTTGCTATTGATGTAACCATCCGGAGCAATAACGGCATGGTTGCTTTTTACGACACTACGGGTAAGTGCGGATATTTCCATAAACAATATGTTTTAAGTGTGCTGTTGAATTAATAAATGTAAAAAATTGTCGGCCACTTGCAAAGCAGCCGCTATGTCGTTCTCGTTACAACTTTCGGCGGGGTGATGGCTGATGCCCTTATAACACCTTATAAAGAGCATGGCTATTGGTGCTACTTGCGATACAGGAACAGCATCGTGGCCGGCACCACTTACCAAAGACACATCCGGAAAACCCGCTTGCGCTATTGCTTGTTGCAGTAATTGGGTAAACGGGGCATGTGCCGCTACCGGAGCTGTATGCTGTACCAATTGCCAATTGCAAGCAATATTGCGCGATTGTGCAATATGGGTACAAAGCTGCTGTAATTGTTGGTATGCATTGGCCAATAAATCCGGCTCATTACTTCGCAAGTCAATGCTAAAATGCACATTACCGGGAATCACGTTACTAGCCGATTGGGGTATTTGTAATGTACCTACCGTAGCCACTAAATTGGGTTGTTGCAAAGCAAATTTTTCAATAGCCACAACCATTTCGGCAGCAGCACAAAGGGCATCTTGCCGCATAGACATTGGTACGGTACCTGCATGTCCGGCAAAGCCGGTTAAATGTACCAAAATGCGTTTTTGTCCTGCAATATCGCTCACCCAAGCTACGGGTAAATTCCTATTATCCAAAACGGGGCCTTGTTCTATGTGCATTTCAAAATAACCCAACCAATCATTGGCCGGAATTGCTTCGTTAGGCAAATCAGCTGCCGTGCCGCCAAAAACCGACATTGCTTGCTGTAAGGTAATACCATCGGCATCTTGCTTGGCAAGTAGTTGGGGGTTAAATGCACCCGTTACTACTTGGCTCCCTAGAAAGGTGGTATGAAAACGAACGCCCTCTTCATCGGCAAAAGCAATAATTTCTATATGGAAAGGCAACAAAATGGTTGACTGCCCTATTTGTTTGGCTACATCTATGCCCATTAATAGACCTAAAGGCCCGTCATATTTTCCGGCATTGACTACCGTATCGATGTGCGAAGCCATAACCAATGTTTTTGCATGGGGATTAAGCGATACCAATCGGCCTCTTACGTTGCCAATTGCATCGATACGTGTTTGCAATCCGGCTTCTTGCATCCATTGAGCCACCAAATGTGCACCCTCAACAAAAGCAGGCGATCCATAACGACGCGTTACGCAACCGGACTGTTCCGTTATAGCCGCCAATTGCTCTATTTGCTGCACAATGGCTTTTGCCCTAGTATATTGATGAGATTTTTCCGTCATAGGGCGTGGGTAATTATGGTGCCTTGGTTTAGTAATTGGTGTTGTTGGTTATCAAAAACGAGTTGCCCATTGAGCCAGGTTTGTTTTACCACACCATATAAACGTTCCCCAATATAAGGCGATACTTTGTGTTTGTGGTATAAATGTTGTCCCTGCACTGTAAACGCCTCGTTGGCAGCGAGTACTGTAAAATCGGCATCCATACCTTCCACAATACGACCTTTTCGATGGGTTAAGCCTGCTAGCTGCGCAGGTTGCACACACAACCAATTGACCAATTGACTCAACGTGTAACCTCGTTGTCGAGCAGCTGTCCACAAAATTGGCAACGCCAACTGAATAGATGCTATGCCCCCCCAAGCTTTTAATAAATTGCCGGAGGCTATTTCTTTTAAATCGGGGGTAGCCGGAGAATGGTCGGTAGCTACCAAATCAATAATACCTTGCTGCAATGCTGTCCAAAGTTGGTCGTTATTGCTTTTCTCTCTAATGGGTGGCGCACATTTGAATGGCGTTTGCCCGTCGGGTATGCTTTCGGCATTAAAGTACAAGTAGTGTTGAGCTGTTTCCACCGAAATAGGCAGCCCTTTTGCTTTTGCTTGTTGCAATGGTGCAATGCTATTGGCCGATGATAAATGCACCACATGCACCCGACATTGGTATTGTTCGCACAATCGAATCATCATGGCTATGGCGTTGTCTTCCCATTCTTTTGGCCTGCTAGCCAAATAATTTTGGTACGATGCAGGATGTCCTGTGGCTCTGACGAGGTTATCGGTTAACTCGCAATGTACCAATAGCGGCAAGCCATATTTGGCAATAATGGGCATAGCCAAATGCAAGTCGGATTCAGTAACATTAGGAAAATCATCTATGCCAGAATGGGTTAAGAAAGCCTTGAAACCCAAAACCCCTTTTTTAATCAAAGGCTCAATTTGCTGATGGTTGCCGGGCACCAATCCGCCCCAAAAACCAACATTGGTGTGTAATTTATAATTGGCAGCAGCTAATTTTTGCTCAAAAGCATCGGGCGTAGTTGTTACCGGTGCCGAATTTAAAGGCATGTCTACCAAAGTAGTAATGCCACCCGCAATAGCAGCCTTGGTAGCGGTATCAAAACCTTCCCAACTAGTACGGCCAGGCTCGTTAATGTGCACATGCGGGTCTATGACACCGGGCATAAGTACGCTATCACCTAATGCTACTATTGGATGATGCGTATTGGCAGGCAATTGTTTTGCCACCCAACTAATGCGGCCATTTTCTATGGCTACATAGGCTTCTGATATGCCTTCCGGCAAAACGGTTTGATAAGAATGTAGTATTTTCAACAACAACGATTTTTTACAATTTTGAAAATAATTACTAAAAATAACCAACAAAAAATTAAATTGCTCGTTTAGAAGGTAAAAAACTGCAAATTTTTCAGTAAAAAATGTTTTTTCTATGGTAGAAGCTATTGTATATGGTATTTTGACGATGGTATTGGGCTTCGCTATTTACTTTACCTATGCTTTTAAAAAAATGGAGCAAACGGCAATATCCACAGATGCCCCGGAGGAAAAGCAATCGTTTTTATCGTTGGCATATGGCTACATGTACACCATTATTGTAATTGTGATAGGAATAATGCTGCTAGTAACTTGGTATTTTGTGCGCAATACACCTTGGGAAGGACACTTAATGGAGTGGATGAACATTGTTGTACGACTTATGCACATTACTTTTGGCATTGCTTGGATTGGCGCCTCTTTTTATTTTGTTTTTTTAGAAAATGCGCTCAATAGAACCGATAATGTTCGGGACGAGCTTGCCGGCAACCTGTGGGCAGTACATGGCGGCGGTTTTTATTATTTAGAAAAATACAAAGTGGCTCCGGCTACTATCCCCAAACATTTACATTGGTTTAAATACGAAGCCTATTTTACTTGGTTATCGGGTTTTTCGTTGTTGTTTGTGGTATATTATTTTAATGCAAAAGGCATTTTGATTGATACCAATGTACTTAAAATGAGTAGTTGGGTTGCCGTAAGTATGGGAGTTGGTTCATTTGTGGTGGCGTGGATTGTTTACGACTTATTGTGTAAATCGGCTTTAATTAAGCATACCAATGCATTTACAATTGTTGGTTTTTGCGTAGCTGTAGGCTTTGCTTATTTGTATACACACTTGTTTAGTGCGCGGGCAGCCTACATTCATTTTGGTGCTATGTTGGGTACGCTTATGGCTGGCAATGTATTTTTTGTCATTATTCCTTCGCAAAAAGCTATGGTCAATGCCGCAAAAAAAGGCATTCCGTTAGATGCTACCTTGGGCAAAAAAGCATTAGCGCGTTCCTTACACAACAACTATTTTACGTTGCCGGTTTTGTTTGTAATGGTAAGCAATCACTTTCCAAGCACTTTTGGATACGAACAATCGTGGGCCGTGTTAGCCGGGCTTACATTGGGTACTGCAGGAATAAAACATTACTTAAACTTAAAAGAAAAAGGACAGTATACCGTTTGGGTGCTACCTATTTCGGTGGCCATTTTATTGGCTGTTTGTTTTGTTACAGCTCCGCCAAAAAACAATGATGCTTGCACCAAACAGGTAGATTTTGCCGATGTTCAAGCAGTTATCACCAAGCGATGCGTAACTTGTCATTCGTCTAAACCAACCGACGACGTTTATACAGCCCCACCAAATGGTGTGGTATACGATACGCCACAAGATATTGTGAAACTGAAAGATAAAATCATGCAGCGCGTGGTGGTTACCAAAACCATGCCGCAGAACAATAAAACCAATATTACACCCGCAGAACGGAACTTGATTCGTTGTTGGATAGAACAAGGAGCTAATATTAAATAACCCTACTTCGGCTACTCATCATTAATACACCGCTGACGGGATAAGTATTAGCAAAATGGGCTTACTTATTTTTTAAGCAAATTCAAATCGGGCTGTGCATATTTGTACACTTTGAAGTAGATGGTTGTTTTGGTTTGGTATACACCTTCTATTTGCGAAATACCATTAACAAATTCTACCAAATGATCGTTATCTCGGCACATTACATCTACTTCTAAATCATAATCGCCTGAAGTGCCAGCCAAAAAGCTCACTTCCGGTTTGTTTACAATATTTTCTACAACATTTTCTTTCAGGGCAGCAGGTCGTACACAAATAGCAATGTGGGCATAGGAATGAAAGCCTACTTTATCGGGATCTACCCTGCCTAAAATATTGATAGTACCATCTTCTATCAGTTTATTGAAGCGGGTACGTATGGTACCAACAGACACTTTGAGATTCTCGGCCATTACCGTAAACGACATGCGTCCGTCTTTTTGTAAAAAAGACAAAATTGAAAAATCCAAATCATCTAGCATGGTTGTTCCTTTCATATTGCACCAAAAATTTGTTTGACAAAAATGAAGTAATTTTTTGAAAATAATTTTTTTAATTTCAACAGAAAATGCATTATTTTTATTTTTCCGTATAACTTTCTAAAAAATTTACAGAATAAAAAAGAATTTATGAAATACGCTCCTATTGCCAACTACATCAATGGCCAATTTGTTCCGGCTTCCACTTCTCAAACAATGAATGTGGTATCGCCGTTAGACGGCACTCTACTTTCTACAGTACCAATGTCGGCCTCAACCGACTTGGATGCAGCCGTAGCGGCAGCAAAAGCTGCATTTCCTATTTGGAGCAAAACTACAATTAAAGAAAGAGTTCAGGTATTTTTTAAATATAAATATTTGTTGGAGCAGCATTTGAAAGAATTGGCGCTTTTGTGTAGCGAAGAAAATGGTAAAACCTATAGTGAGTCGGTTGCCGAAATAGAAAAATGTATTGAACTAACCGAATTTGCCACCTCCTTGCCGCAATTGGTAACAGGAGAAGTGTTGGAAGTAAGCAGAGGTGTGGAGTGCCGCACAGAACATGTGCCCCTTGGCGTGGTGGCTTCTATTGTACCATTCAATTTTCCGGCTATGGTTCCCAATTGGACGCTACCCAATGCAATTGCATTAGGTAATTGCATGATTATGAAACCATCCGAAAAAGTACCCTTGTGCTGTGGCAAAATTGCCGAATTGCTCAAAGAAGCAGGCCTCCCCGATGGAGTTTTTAATATTGTACATGGCGATGTAGCCATTGTAAATGCTATTTGCGATCATCCCGGTATAGAAGCAGTTTCTTTTGTAGGCTCTACCAAAGTGGCCAAAATTGTTTATCAACGAGCTACTCAAAATTTAAAACGCTGTTTGGCTTTAGGCGGTGCTAAAAATCACTTAATTGTGTTGCCCGATGCAAAAACCGACATGACAGCACAAAACATTATTGCTAGCATGAGCGGCTGTGCCGGCCAACGCTGTATGGCAGCATCGGCAATGGTAGCTGTTGGAAATGTAGACCATATTGTTGAAAAAATATGCGACGAAGCGCGCAAAGTAGTAGCCGGCCAAAATTTAGGGGCGGTTATTAACCACGAATCAAAAACGCGCATTGAGCAATACATTACAGAAGCAGAACAACAAGGCGCTAAAATTTTGGTAGATGGTAGAAAAGTGGTGGTTACCGGAAAGGAAGCTGGTTCTTATGTTGGACCAACCGTTATTGACTACGTAACGCCCGATATGGCCATTGCAAAAGAAGAAATATTTGGCCCTGTAATTTCCATCATACGCACCAATACTTTAGATGAAGCAATTACCATCGAAAACGCCAACCCCTACGGAAATGCGGCTAGTGTATTTACACAAAATGGCGGCATGGCTAGGTATGTGATTGACCGTGCAAGTGCCGGAATGATTGGCGTAAATGTAGGTGTACCTGTACCTCGTGAGCCTTTTAGCTTTGGTGGCTGGAACGAAAGCAAATTTGGCGTTGGCGATATTACCGGAAAAAGCTCTATTGAATTTTGGACAAAATTGAAAAAATCCACTACCAAATGGAACCCCGAAGCCGGTGTTAATTGGATGAGTTAATGATTGGTGGATACTGTTTAAATCTCAACTTAAAACATTTACAATATGAGTACCTCAACTTTATCGCAAACGCAAGAAATATTACAAGACAATTTTGATTATACTTTGTTTTCGTGGAGCAAGCAAAAGGGTCACACCCCTATTGCCGTTGAATATGCCGAAGGAGTATACTTGTACGACTACGACGGTAAAAGATATATTGATTTTAGTAGCGGTTTAATGAATGTAAACATTGGGCATGGCAATCAACGGGTAACCGATGCAGTGGTAAAACAAATGCAGCAAGTGGCTTATGTTACGCCAAGTTGTGTAACCAAAGTGCGCGGCGAATTGGGAAAAAAACTAGCCGAAATTTGCCCGGGCGATTTAAACAAAGCTTTTTACACCCTTTGTGGTGCCACATCTATTGAAAACGCCATTAAACTAGCACGGTTGTATACCGGCAAACACAAAATTTTAAGTCGTTACCAATCGTACCACGGATCTAGCAATGCTGCTATGTCGGCAAGTGGCGATCCTAGAAAACTACCGGTAGATAGCCAACAAGCACCCAATTTTGTTCACTTTGATTTGCCAATTGCTTATCGTTGGGATTATGGCGAGGAAAACCTTTTGAAAGAATGCATTGCTTCGCTCGAAAGAATCATTGCATATGAAGGCCCCAACAATATTGCAGCTATTTTACTTGAAGGCGAAAGTGGTTCATCGGGTTGCTTAAAATACCCTGTAGGCTACCTAAAAGCCTTGCGCGAAATTTGTACTAAAAACAACATTTTACTCATCATGGACGAGGTAATGAGTGGTTTTGGCCGTACCGGCAAATGGTTTGGCTTTCAACACCACGATATTGTTCCCGATATGATTTGTATGGCCAAGGGTCTTACTTGTGGGTATTTACCATTTGGCTGCTTGATGGTTAGCGACAAAATAGCCGCTAAGTTCGACGACACCGTAATGGCAATTGGTCTTACCTATTCGGCGCATCCTGTTGCCTGCGCCGCTGCATTGGAAACATTGAAAATTTACGAAGACGAACATTTAATAGAAAATGCAGCAGCAATGGGTGTGTATTTGAACAAACGCATTGAAGACTTGAAAAAAATTCACCCTTCTATTGGCGATTGGCGCAATACGGGCTTATTAGGTTGTATAGAATTGGTGAAAAACAAAACTACCAAAGAACCGATGGCTCCCTTTAATGCCAAGCCTGATGAAATGTTGGTAATGAATAAAGTGGCCGCCAAAATAAAAGAATTGGGTATGTACACTTTTGTACGTTGGGGCTACATTTTTATTGCACCGCCTTTGTGTGTTACCGAAGAACAAATTGAGGAAGGATTGGCCATTATTAGCGAAGCCATCAAAATTGCTGATGCGGCAGTTACTCCATAAGCTTTGTGCTATTGGTAACTACTTTTTGTATAAGAGAAATAAACACAGCGTCCAAAGAAAATTGTAGCTAGTTATGCGCTACACCAATACATAAAAAAGCCAATTCTGCTAACTGTTTATGATGTATAATGAACCAATATTAACCGAAGAACTACAAGCTTCATCACTTTTTAGCGATGATTTAGCCCCTGTACCTGCCTCTAAACGCACTTGGAGTACTTGGAATTTTGCAGCACTTTGGATTAGTATGAGCTTGTGCATACCTACCTACATGTTGGCTAGTTCGCTGATACAAGGTGGTATGAATTGGTGGCAGGCCATTATGACTATTTTTTTAGGCAATACCATTGTGCTCATTCCTATGATTTTGAACGGACATGCAGGTACTAAGTATGGTATTTCGTTTCCGGTATTTGCACGTGCAAGTTTTGGTACTTCAGGTGCCAACATTCCCGCATTGTTGCGTGCTATAGTAGCTTGTGGTTGGTTTGGTATTCAAACATGGATAGGTGGTTTTGCCATTTACCAAATGTTACAATTGTGGATTCCTTCGTTGGCTACCTTACCGCAAATTTTTCCTGACGCTTTTCAATTGCAAACAGGTCCGGCTATTTGCTTCCTGCTTTTTTGGTTATTGAATATGTACGTTGTATACTTAGGAGTAGATAGCATTAAAAAATTATTGGTTTTCAAAGCGTTTTTTTTGCCTGTTGCAGCTTTAGCACTGTTGTTTTGGGCGTTAAATGCGGCTAATGGTTTAGGACCTATATTGCGTACACCTTCAAAATTTACTGATACCGCTAGTTTTTTTCATTTCTTTTTTCCAGCGCTTACTGGCATGGTAGGTTTTTGGGCTACGTTATCACTCAACATTCCAGATTTTACACGTTACGCTACTTCGCAAAAAGCGCAAATTAATGGTCAGGCATTGGGTTTGCCGCCGGCAATGACTTTTTTTTCATTCATTGGTGTAGTGGTTACTTCGGCTACAACCATTGTTTTTGGCACTACAATTTGGGATCCGGTGGTATTGGCTGGTAAATTCGATAGCAAATTGTTGGTGAGTATTGCCATGATTGCCGTTGCTATTTCTACTTTGGCCACCAATATAGCAGCCAACATCGTGAGTCCGGCAAACGATTTTGCACATTTGGCACCTAAAAAAATTAATTTTAGAACTGGCGGCTACATCACTGGTTGTATTGGTGTAGTTATTTTTCCTTGGAAATTAATTGCCGACCCTACAGGATTTATTTTTACTTGGCTGATTGCTTACTCAAGTTTGTTGGGGCCAATTGGTGGCATCATGATTGTAGACTATTTCTTCATTCGCCACAAAATGCTGATTGTACCGGAATTGTTTCAGCAAAAAGGAATTTACAGCTATAACAATGGCACCAACCTGGTTGCGGTAATCGCCTTATTGGCCGGCATTTTACCCAACTTACCCGGTTTTTTGGTAACCATCAAACTAATTGACACTCATAATATAGTACCCTGGATCAGCGATTTATACAATTACGCTTGGTTTGTTGGTTTTGGGGTTAGTGCATTGGTTTATTGGTTCTTGATGCGAAAGAAATAATTTCTTTTTTCTATAAAAAGCAGCTGCTGTAACTTTAAACATGTTAAGCCATACTGCCTATAAAAGTAAAAATAATTAATACATGAGTGTTCTTATCAAAAATGGCAACATAGTAACCGCTACCGATAATTATGTTGCCGACATTTTAATTGAAGGAGAAACAATTGTTGCTATTGGACAAATAGCTGCTAGTCAGGTTTTGCCAACTACCGAAATCATTGATGCTACCGGCTTATTGGTAATGCCCGGGGGAATTGACCCGCACGTACATTTAGAAATGCCTTTTATGGGCACCTTCTCAAGCGATACTTACGAAACAGGAACTAGGGCGGCCTTGTTTGGAGGCACCACCACCGTTATTGATTTTATTTTACAAAAGCAAGGCAGCAGTTTGCAAGCCGCATTGGACGAATGGAAAAGCCGTAGTACCAACAACGCTGTTGGCGATTACAGTTTTCATATGGCCGTTACAGATTTTAACGAAAACACAAAGAAAGAAATTCGCCACTTTATTGAAGAAGAAGGTATCACCTCTTTTAAAACCTTTATGGCCTATAAAGGAGCATTGATGATTGATGATCGCCAAATGGTTGACTTAATGTTGGAAGTAAAAAAACATGGCGGACTCATTAATGTACACGCTACCAATGGCGATATGATTGATTTTTTAATTGCCAAACACAAGGCTGAAGGTAAAATGGCGCCATTGTACCATTATTTGTCGCAGCCCGAAGTTACCGAAGCGGAGGCTAGCGGCCGTTTTGCCGATTTGGCCAACTATACCGGCTGCCCGGGCTACATAGTACATTTAACCTGCGAAGGTGCACTCAATGCTGTACGCAATGCTACACGCCGCAACCAAAAAGTATTTGTAGAAACCTGTATACAATATTTAGTGTTGGATGCCTCGCTTTACGAAAACGACTTTGAGGGAGCAAAATGGGTAATGAGCCCGCCGCTTCGCGAGAAAAAAGACCAAGCAACACTTTGGGCCGGCATCAACCAAGGTTTGGTACAGGTAGTGGCCACCGATCACTGCCCATTTATGTGGGAGCAAAAATTGATGGGTAAAAATGATTTTTCTAAAATCCCGAACGGTCATCCGGCAATTGAAAACAGAATGGAACTATTGTTTAGCGAAGGCGTGAGCAAAGGAAGAATTTCGTTGAACAAATATGTGGAAGTAGCAAGTACCAATGCTGCAAAAATATTTGGCATGTTTCCTAAAAAAGGAACTATTGCTATTGGCAGCGATGCCGACATAGTACTTTTCCATCCTACCGAAAAGCACACCCTTTCTGCATCAACGCACCACATGAATGTAGATTATAGTGGGTACGAAGGATGGGAAATTACCGGGAAAGTTAAAACCGTATTGTTGAGAGGCAAAGTAGCCATAGGTAACAATGAGTGTAAGGTAGAGAAAGGTTATGGTCAATTTATTAAACGCAATAAAGTAGCAGGAAAAATTTAATCAATCGAAATAAAAACAATATTTTATGCCTCGTATCATCAAATCCGGCCTTATACAAATGAGCCTAGCCAAATCAGAAGGCGAGGGCACTATTGCCGAAATTAAAGAGGCAATGTTACAAAAACATTTGCCGCTTATTCATCAAGCAGGCAAACAAGGGGTGCAAATATTGTGTTTTCAAGAAATTTTCAATACCCCCTATTTCTGCCCCGGACAAGATGCCGCCTGGTACGCAAGTGCCGAAACAGTACCCGGCGCCACCACCCAAATGATGCAAGAATTAGCCAAAATGTATCAAATGGTCATCATCGTTCCTATTTACGAAAAAGAACAAGCCGGTGTTTTGTACAATACAGCCGCCGTTATTGACGCCGATGGTACTTATTTAGGAAAATATCGCAAAAACCACATTCCACATACGGGCGGATTTTGGGAAAAATTCTTTTTTAAACCTGGCAATCTTGGTTATCCTGTTTTTGAAACAAAATATGCCAAAATAGGCGTGTACATCTGTTACGATAGGCATTTTCCCGATGGCGCAAGGTGCTTAGGACTCAATGGTGCCGAAATTGTATACAATCCTTCTGCTACTACCGTTGGCCAATCGCAATATTTATGGAAGTTAGAACAACCCGCCCATGCTGTGGCAAACGGCTATTATATGGGATGTATCAATAGGGTAGGTAGCGAGCAACCTTGGAACTTAGGCCAATTTTATGGATCTTCTTACTTCGTAAACCCACTTGGTCAAATTTTTGCTTGTGCATCGGAAGATAAAGACGAACTCTTGGTTGCCGAATTTGACCTCGATTTAATAGACGAAGTGCGCAGCAAATGGCAGTTTTATAGAGATCGACGGCCTGAAACCTATCAAACAATAACAGAACTATAACAGAAAAAAATCGCTAATGCTTGCTTTTTTCTACAAAAATTTAGAACAAAATCTGTAACGATGATACAAAACAACCGACTATCTACCGAACAATACGAACAAAATTTTGCCGACATTCATCCTCCTTTTGAAACCAAAGAAGCGGCACTAGTTGCGGCCAATAAATGCCTTTTTTGTTACGATGCACCTTGTACCAAAAGTTGCCCTACGGGTATCAATGTTCCCAAATTCATCAAGCAAATTACTACCGAAAACATCAAAGGTTCGGCCCATACCATTTTTTCATCAAATATTATGGGGGCTGGTTGTTCAAAGGTTTGTCCGGTAGAAAAACTTTGTGAAGGCTCTTGTGTGTACAACCTCATGCACGAAGAACCCATTCAAATTGCTCGCCTACAACGATATAGCACCGAAAAAGCAATGGCGCAAAATTGGCAATTGTTTGAACGCAAACCTTCTGTTGGTAAAAAAGTAGCTATTGTGGGTGCCGGCCCCGCTGGTTTAAGTTGTGCGCACACACTTAGCCGCGAAGGTGTATATGTTACCATCTATGAAAAAGAAGCCAAAGGCGGCGGATTAATGACTTACGGAATTGCGGCCTATAAAGTAACTCCCGAATTTTGCGAAGCAGAGGTAGACTATATTACGGCAATTGGTGGTATAGATATCAAATACAACCATGCACTCGGCAAAGACGTTACACTAGAACAATTACAACAAAATTACGATGCGGTGTATTTGGCATTTGGTGTGGGCCTTGCCCGACAATTGGCCATTCCAGGCGAAGCATTAACCGGCGTTGTAGATGCCATTAGTTTTATCTATGATTTGCGTACCAATCATTTTTCATCTATTCCCGTTGGCGACCGAGTAGCGGTGATTGGTATGGGAATGACGGCAATTGATGCTGCTACACAAGCCAAACGTTTGGGAGCAAAAGAGGTTACGTTGGTGTATAGAAGAACGCAGGAAGAAATGCCTTGTACAGAGCACGAATTAAACATTGCCAAACTAGATGGCTGTAATGTAATATGGTTGGCAGCACCTACAGAAATAATTGGAAAAGAAGGTAAAGTCACCCACTTGGTATGCGATACCATGCAACTAGGCGAACCCGATGCTTCCGGACGCAGAAGCCCGGTATCTACCGGTACTACCATTACCCTAGAAGTAGATATGGTCATTAAAGCAGCCGGCCAAATGCCTTTTGAACATTTGGTTAAAAGCGAAAAACTCCATCATTTATACGGAAAACTAACCGTTACCAACAAAACACAAACCAATTATCCGGGTGTTTTTGCCGGAGGCGATTGTGTCAATGGCGGTAAAGAAGTGGTAGATGCAGTACAAGCCGGAAAAGATGGCGCATCGGCTATTCTGCAATACCTTATGCCCTAAAAAAAACGTATATTTTAATCGCTTTAGGGCAATGTTTCGTATATAGTATCTATTTTATCTACACACATCAAACCGAATCATCATGGCAAACATAAGTTCTAATTTTTTAGGCATTCACTCTCCCAATCCATTTTGGTTGGCAAGCGCTCCTCCTACCGATAAAAAAATTAATGTATTGCGCGCTTTCGAGGCAGGATGGGGCGGCGTAGTTTGGAAAACATTGGGCAGTCAGGTAAAAAATGTTTCCTCACGATATTCTTCAGTAGATTATGGCGGACACCGTGTAATGGGCTTTAACAATATTGAATTAATTAGCGACAGACCGCTCGATATCAATCTTAAAGAAATTACCGAGTGCGTAAAATTATTCCCCGATAGGGCAATGATTGTATCGCTTATGGCCGATAACAATCGTGAATCGTGGCACGAACTCATCAAAAAGTGCGAAGATGCCGGAGCTATGGGCTTTGAACTCAATTTTGGTTGTCCACATGGCATGACGGAGCGCGGCATGGGCGCCGCCGTTGGTCAAGATCCGGAAATTGCCCGCATGGTGGTAGAATGGGTAATGGAAAAAGCAACCATACCCGTTATTACCAAACTTACTCCCAATGTGCACTCGGTAGTACCAACGGGCAAAGCAGTTGTAGAAGCAGGTACCAATGCCTTGAGCTTGATCAATACCATACAAAGTGTTACGGGAGTAGATTTAGATACGTTGGTTCCCAATCCGTATGTAGCAGGCAAAAGCGTATTCGGTGGCTATTGTGGCCCTGCCGTAAAACCGATTGCCTTAAAAATGCTTACTACCATTGCCCAAAATGCCACTACCAATAAAGTACCTATTAGTGGTATAGGCGGTATTAGTACCTGGAAAG
The DNA here is from genome assembly GCA_027486695.1 of Chitinophagaceae bacterium. GTDB lineage: Bacteria > Bacteroidota > Bacteroidia > Chitinophagales > Chitinophagaceae > Parasediminibacterium. The sequence goes on from JAIXOS010000351.1 coordinate 36,133, forward strand.
ATGCGGTAGAGTTTATGCTTTTGGGTGCAAGCAATGTGCAAGTTTGTACAGCAGCAATGAAGCACGGCTTCCGTATTGTGGAAGATATGTGCGAAGGATTGAATAATTGGATGGACGAAAAAGGATTTGCTACACTCAACGATTTTATTGGCAAAAGCGTTCAAAATGTCACCCATTGGGAAGAATTAGACATCAACTATCACCATGTTGCTAGTATCAACCAAGACAAATGTATTCATTGCGGCCTCTGCTATATCGCCTGCGAAGACACATCGCACCAATCCATCAATCTTACATCCGGGAATCCTTACAACACTTATACTATCAAAGAGGAAGAATGTGTGGGCTGTAATTTGTGCAAGTTGGTGTGTCCGGTAGACAATTGCATTACGATGGTAGAACAGCGGGTAGCTCCGGAATATATTAATTGGAAACAATGGCAAGAACAAGGTTTACCACTGAACGACCATTAATTCTTGATTGAAATTGGCAGATAATGGCACCGGCAAAAAGCGCTTTGGGCATCGCCTGTTGTGTCACTCCCTTGTACGTTCTGTTCGTTGTGCAGCTAGTAGGCTGACCATTAAATAAAGTAGCATGAAAATCAATCCTCTTCGTTTACAACAGCATTTTGAAGCCATGAGCCTGATTGGCAAAATTGGCGATACCGGCACTTGCCGTCCTGCCCATAGTAGCCTTGAAAAAGAAGCTTTTTTGTTGGCCGCTTCATGGATGCAAGCCGCCGGAATGACGACTCGTATAGATGATTTTGGCAACTTAATTGGCCGGCTAGAAGGCAGTCAACCACATTTGCCCGTACTGATGATGGGCTCGCATCTAGATTCGCAACCCTATGGCGGCAGATTTGATGGTGTAGCGGGCGTTTTGTGCGCAATCGAAGTAGTAACTACCTTGACGGAAAACAACATTGTTCCTACCCGACCTATTGAGGTGATATCCTTTGCCGACGAAGAAGGATGGCGTTTTAACAAGGGACTGTTTGGTAGCAGAGGGATTTTGGGCAAACTTGAAGCCGGCGAACTGCAACGCACCGATAAAGACGGTATTTCGCGCGAACAGGCACTGCTCGATTTTGGCTGCAACATCAGTAATTTTAAAGCAAGTGAATACGCCAACGGAAGCATTTTTTGTTTTTTGGAACTGCATATAGAACAAGGTCCCGTGCTCGACATTGCCAATAAACCTATTGGTGTAGTATCGGGCATTTCCGGGCCACTTTGGCAAACCCTAACCTTAAAAGGCATGGCCGGTCATGCCGGAAGTGTACCAATGGCCATTAGAAACGACGCATTGGTGGGTGCCGCTGAAGTCATCATAGCCCTGAACGAAATTGCCACCCAAATACCCGGTGCCCCTACAGTAGGTACCGTAGGCACCTTGCAGGTATTTCCCGCATCACGCAACATTATACCGGAAGAGGTTACCCTTACCCTCGATTTACGAGATATAGATTTGGAACGTCGCAATAAATACGAAAATCAACTATTGCAAGCAATAAACCGCATTGCCGAAAAACATGGTTTAACCTACACTTTAACCGAAGACACGAACAGCGAACCACGTTACTGCGCTACTTGGATAAAAGAAATCATTCACGAACAATGCCAATTGCTACAATTAGATGCTCCGGAACTAATGAGCGGTCCTTTTCACGATTCCCTTCCGCTTTCGTATGTGTGCGATTATGGGATGATTTTTATTCGCAGTAAAGATGGCATTAGCCACAACCCTTTAGAATATTCTTCGTACGAAGACTTAGCTATTGGCTGCAATGTATTACTAGGAACAGTAAATACTATTTTAAACAAACAATAAATATTGTTTAAAAAATGACTATCAATGTTTTTGGCTAGTAAATAGCCTTTAAAAAGAGAATTACGTTTGTTTGGGTTTATAGTTTAGCAGGTTTTTTCTTCATTGAAAGAACCTGTTTTTTTTTATAACTTATACAACGGGAGCAGTAGCCCAAAAATGTTGTGTACAACAAATCGTTGTCAATATTTATGAATAGAGCGTGTAATTAATAGATGCAATGGTTCTATTTTGAAAATTTCATTCATTGAGCACCAAAACAAAAAAGGACTTCTCTTGTCGGGAAGTCCTTTTTGTGAATGCTATAAATACTTTTGTATGTATTATGCTTCTTCTGTTGCAGTAGGTGCAGCGGGTTCAACGGCTGTTTCTACCTTACGGTAAACCGGTTGAATACGTTTGGCACGTTGTGCTTTTTTGTGCTCTTCGTTTTTGCGAGCAATTTGTACTTCATGTTCTTCGTGCCAAGCTTGGAATTTTACCATTGCTGTTGCATCATCGAACAAACCAAGTTTTACACCACGCAATAAGTGTTTTAAATACAATACACCTTTGAACGACAAAATTCGACGAACCGTATCGGTTGGTTGCGCTCCTTTGTGAAGCCATTCCAAGGCTTTTTGACGGTCTAACTGAATGGTGGCTGGTACTGTTAATGGATTGTAAGTACCAATTTTTTGGATGAATTTACCATCACGGGGTGCACGGGCATCGGCCACTACAATGAAGTAGAATGGGCGTTTTTTACTGCCGTGGCGTTGTAATCGCATTTTTACTGCCATGTTAAATAGACATTTAGCGGCGTTAATAAATAAGGTTTATAAAAAAATAAGAATGCAAATTTAGTTAAGTGCTATCTATTTTCCAAGTTTGTGGAAGAATGTTTCGCTTATCAACAACAAATTAACACTTTTATAAGCCGACCGAAGTGATTGCAGCCCAAATACTACACCCGATTGGCGTGAATACCCCGCTGAGGGTTGGAAGCGTGGGCTTTTGTGGCGGAGTAGCAACAGAAAGCGGGACCACAGTTGCAACAATGGATCTACAGCCCGTGTTCTAATCAACAAAAAATAATGATTAACAGCTGCCGCTTGGCGAGTAGGTGTACACTTTATACGCAATGTTGTTTATATTCGTGGTATGACCGAAGTTACCACTATCGTATTGATATTGCTCACCCTTATATTAATTGGCTTTTTTGCCGGATATGAAATTGCTTTTATCAGTGCCAACCGCCTGAGTATAGAGCTGAAAAAAAAGCAGGGCAAAAGCAGCGGCCTTATTTTGGCGCGCTTCATGGAATATCCTGCCAAATTCATTGGTACTTGTTTAATTGGTTTGAATATTTTTTTGGTCATCTATGGCTTGCTGTTCGACCAACTTTTAGAAGAAACTTTTTGGAAACGATTTAGCTTTAGCATCGACAACCCGTCGTTAAGACTAATTATTGACACTTTTTTATCGGCAATGGTGGTGCTTATTTTTGGAGAGTTTTTACCCAAAGCCATTTTTAGAGCCAAGCACGATCAATTACTGTTTTTATTTGCTCGTGTAGCAAGTTTTTTTGATCATATCTTTCAACCTTTTGCCGTTTTTTTTGTGAATGTGGCACAGTGGATAGTCAAATATTTATTCAATGTTCGCTTATCCGACAAAAGCAATGCTTTTAATAAGGTGGATTTGGAACATTTTTTTCAGCAAACAAAAGAACAAGACGAAGACAATCAAGAATTGAATACCGAATTGTTTGAAAATGCCTTGAGTTTGCCATTGATTAAAATAAGAAGCTGTTTGGTGCCACGTACCGAAATTGAAGGATTAAACATTACGGCAAGCGTAGAGGAAGCGCGTCAGCTATTCATCAGCACACAGTTGAGTAAGTTGATTGTGTACAACGATAGCATTGATGCTATTGAGGGCTATATTCATCAATTGGATTTGTTTAAAAAACCGGCTAGTATTAAAGACATTTTATTGCCTATTCCGGTGGTGCCGGAAAGTATGAGCGCTACAGATTTGCTGAACAAATTCACCAAATTGGGTAAAAGTATTGCTTGGGTGGTGGACGAATTTGGCGGCACTTCGGGCATTATTACGATGGAAGATGTTTTGGAAGAAATTTTTGGAGAAATTCATGACGAATACGATACAGAAGAGTTTGTAGACAAACAAATAGCAGAGGACGAATTTATATTTAGTGGTCGTTTGGAATTGGACTACCTAAATGAAAAATACGATTTAGAATTTCCTGAAAAATCGTCCGAAACACTTAGCGGCTATATCATTAACGAATTTGAAACGATTCCAAAGCAAAAAGACAAAATCATTATCAACAATTATCAATTTGATATCTTGAATGTGAGCGATACGCGTATAGAGATGGTAAAAATGAAGGTATTGCGATAGCGTGCGTTTCGTCGTATTCTCCAAATGGAGCGGCGCTATACCTTGATTGGAGCATTTAAATTGCCACGCAGCTTACCAAGTGTCAATGAACACTTACCTATCCCCTTTTATTTTTTATAATATTGATTGGGTGCCATTTTAAAAATTCGGCTCCTTTGGTATTGTGTTAAAGCTTCGGCATCTTTTGCGTGGTTTTCTATCCATGTTTGAAAAGCGGTGGTACTATTTGCGGCACCAAATAGCCATTGGTTGTACGCTTCAAACAAACCTTCTTTCAAAAAAAACTGGTGCAAATTAAATATGTACCAAGGCCAAGTAGAGTGGGTGTTGGTCTGAAAATAATCAAGAATACACCTCGTGCGTATAGCCGTAAGCGATTCGGGGGTTAGCCCATTTTTGCTTAGTTCTACCGATTTTGACCAAAGTGTTGCTATTGCTTTTTCGAAAGGAGTGGTTTTTTTATCGTTTATCCATTTAGCAAAATCGGTGTTTAGGTACAATTTCTTATATGCATCTAACATAAGCGACTTTATGGTGGCGGTACGTTTGGTGTAGCTTTCTAGGTTTACAAAAACTTCGCCATACATAATTACCCAAAACAGCTGATTGGTTTGGGTATAATAGTTGGCTGCATAAAAATAGTTACCGCTATAGTTTGCATCCGTTTTAATGCCTTGTTCCCATTCATTTATTGCGGCTGTCAAATCTTTTTCTTCAGCTAGCACCTCGCCATATTCGCAATGCAACACACCACTTTCCGGAAATTTACTGAGTGCTTTTTTATATACTTTTTTGGTATTGTGCGCATCGGCAATGCCCTTGTATGCAAGTGCTAATATTTGAAAAGTAGTAACATCGGCTGCGGGTTGCTCGGTAAGGTATTTTCCTAGTTCGATAGACTTAGCAAAATCTCGTTTTAAAAAACTTAAAAAAGCCAAATCTTTTAAATATTCGGTATTGGTAGGTTCTTTTTCTATTAATTTACCGAATATCAGCGTTGCATTGTCGTAATCGCCCTGATTCATAAAGCTTTTGGCTTTTGCATGCATTTCAGATGCGGTTTGTGCCCATCCATACTGAAAAGTACTAACAGCTAGCACTACAATTACAACAACAATTTTACGCATAAACAGGTGCATTAATAAATGAGGTGGGTCAGCAAACCATCTCTCAATTTAGGTTCAAACCAAGTACTTTTTGGAGGCATTACATTGCCGCTGTCGGCAATATCAAACAATTGATCTATGGTTACCGGATATAAGCTAAACGCTACGGCCATTTCGCCACTGTTCACTCTTTCTTCCAAAGCCTGTAATCCTCTAATACCGCCCACAAAATCAATGCGCTTATCGGTACGCTGATCGGTGATACCTAAAATGGGATCTAAAATATTATTGGAAAGAATGGTTACATCCAAAATGCCAATTGGATCAGTAGTATAGGTATTTTCTTTTGCTGTTAACTGGTACCAAGTATTGTTTAGGTACATGCCAAACTGATGTAAGTTTTTGGGCTTTAACGGCTCGGAACCTAATTTTTGAACATCGAAAGCGTGTGCTATTTTTTCTATAAAGGCTTCTTCGGTGAGGCCATTCAAATCTTTTACCACCCGGTTGTAATCCATGATATACAATTGGTTAGATGGAAAAAGGGTGGTTAAAAAATAATTGCTTGCTTCAGTAGCTTTGGTACCTAAGGCTTTACGCACTTTTGCCGCCGATGCAGCTCGGTGGTGGCC
>JAIXOS010000062.1 GCA_027486695.1 Chitinophagaceae bacterium
GCAATTAAAGCAGTTGCAAATAGCATGGATGCGCTTACAAATAGCCATTCATTTACAAATGCACACCCAAAGTTGCTGCATATGAGCCAATAAAGCATAAACACAATTTCGTTCTATACTACGCCTACTGCATTTTTCTGCTTTCTATAATCCCCAACTGCTTCGATAAGGATTGCAGACCGTTTCGGATGATGCGTACAGTAACCTTACATCAATACCATATTTTACCACATAAAGTGTGGTGAACTGTGGTGTTAATGTAAGGTTACTGTGGTGTTGCTACGAATTTGTACCGAATGTAACTTGGTACAGCTACCGTGCAGAACCACAAAAAACGCCGACATTTAGCAAGGGAAATTGTTGGGGGAAATGCGTAGGCTGATACTTTACTGCATTTATTGGCCTTGCGGTAAGCGGATGAATAAAAGGAAAGCATAACAACTCTATTGATTTTTTGCACAGCCTGTGGCAGCAAAAACGCATCAACAAAATACCTTACCGGCTGTTGTAGTTTTTTTTAAGCATCCAACACCCGTATTAGCAATACGATTATTGGTTACTATAACTAACTTATTACATTTGCAATTATGACTACAACCAACAAAAGGGGAATCATTTTAATGAATTTGGGTAGCCCCGATAGTACCGAAGTAAAAGATGTACGCAAATACCTAATGGAATTTTTGATGGATGGCCGAGTAATTGACTATCCTTACATTTTCCGACTCTTGCTTGTTGGCGGTATTATTGCTCCTTTGCGTGCACCCAAAAGTGCCGAAGCGTACAAAAGTGTGTGGACACCCGAAGGAAGTCCGCTAATTGTGCTTACCCAACAATTAAAAGCGGCATTGCAGCAAACCCTTCCCGAACCCGTTACCATTGCCATGCGCTATGGCAACCCAAGCATGCAAGAGGCCTACGATAGTATACTGGCTCAAATACCGGATTTAGAGGAAGTGATAGCCATACCACTGTACCCGCATTATGCCATGTCGAGCTACGAAACGGCAGTAGAACATGCCAAAGCCATACATCAAAAAGGCAATTATCCTTTTGCTTTATCATTTGTAAAGCCTTTTTACAACGAGGCTCAATACATACATGCCATGAGCGAAAACATTAAACCGTATTTGGAACAAGATTACGACCAAATATTGTTTAGCTACCATGGTTTACCGGAACGACATATGCGCAAAGCCGACCCTACCAAATGCCACTGCATGAAGGTGGCCAACTGCTGCGAAGTGGCTTCGCCGGCACACACCACTTGCTACCGACACCAATGTTGGACAACCACCCAATTGGTGGTAAACGAATTGCACATACCTAAAGAAAAAGTAGGTTTTTCCTTTCAATCTAGGCTAGGACAAGAGGAGTGGCTAAAACCCTATACCGCCAAACGCCTCGAGGAACTACCGAAAGAAGGTGTAAAAAAACTGGTAGTGGTTTGTCCGGCATTTGTGAGCGACTGCTTGGAAACCCTCGAAGAAATTGCCATGGAAGGAAAAGAAGAATTTTTACATGCCGGTGGCGAAAGCTTTACGCTAGTGCCTTGTTTAAACGTACATCCTTTGTGGGTGGGCGCCTTGCACAATTGGATGAAAGATTGGGTAAATGGCAGTAAAAGCATGCTTTTGTAGCTGCTGCGAATAAAAAAAGGGCATATTGGGCTGCCGATAAGCACACCACCATTTTAAAAAATAAACACATGTATTTGTATTTAAAAGCGCTGCACATCATTTTTGTAGTAACATGGTTTGCCGGACTTTTTTATATGCCGCGTTTGTTTATTTATAACACTGAGGCTGCCGAAAAACCGCAAGACGTACAGCTAGCATTACGTCAACAATTTGGCATTATGCTCACCCGTTTGTGGTATGGCATTACTTGGCCTTCGGCAATTATTACGCTTATTTTTGGCTTGTTGGTATTGTGGCAGGGCGGATGGTATGCCACGTTGTTGTACGGGCAAAATTGGTGGCTGTGGTTGAAATTAGGGTTTGTGGTGTTTTTGTACTTATACCATATCAGCTTGCACCGTATTTACAAGCAACAAATGGCAGGCGTTTTTAAATACACCTCGCAACAACTGCGTATTTGGAACGAAGTAGCTACTGTTTTCTTGATTGCCATTATTATGCTAGTAGTGGTAAAACAAAGCATGAGTTTGGTTTGGGGATTGCTAGGATTGGTGGTATTTATTGGCGTATTGATGTTGGCCATTTATATTTATAAGCGCAAAAGAAAATAACAATACTAATTGCCAATCATGCTGAACAGAGTTGGTACTGTAGAACGGTGCCAACGCCCATGCAGCTTAAAAGCAGTACCGGCCCTTGGCTCATCAATAAAAAACGGCTACCCTGTAGCCGCTAAATTACCCACTAAGGCAAACAACAAGCACCTGTGAATTATTCGATTAAATGGGGAACAAACCGGCTTGTATTGTTGGTGATAGGCGTATCGGACTCTCTAATGCCAATGCCTGCGGGCACTTGCCCAATAACCCAACTACCAATTACCGGAGAATGGTTGTCCTCTTGACTTAAAGGAACATATTGTTGGTACACATATCCTTCGGCACCATACTCTCCGGAAGTGGAAGCCACTGTTGTGTGGTTGTTAACAATAGTTACATTGGCCCCCTCGCGAGAAAGCAGTGGCTTTTGAACATAATGGGTAAGCGAATGTGCATCGAAATAAGCCGGTAACAAATAAGGATGGTTGGGATACAATTGCCATAAAATAGGCAAAATAGCCTTGTTGCTCAGCAGCATTTTCCAAGCGGGTTCTATCCACAGTGTTTCGTTGGCGGCGGTTAAGATGTTTTTACCAAAATAATCTTTGGTTAACCATTCCCACGGGTATAGTTTAAAAAGGTTTTTGATGGTTTCATTGTCCATATCTTTAAAGCAAGCTTCGGTTTCGTGCCAACCGATATCGTCAATATAAATAAGGCTTGTATTTATTCCGGCTTGTATGGCACAATCGCGCAGGTATTCGGTATTGGTTAAGTCTTCGAGCGACTGCTTTACACAGGTAAAATGTAGGGGTGCATTGGCGTGCAAATACGGTTGTAAATACTGCCAAGTAGCAATTAGTTTTTCGTGAATGCTGTTAAATTGGTCTTTGCTTTTATCAAAATCTTGCAGCCAAAACCATTGTACAATACCTGCTTCGTACAAACTTGTGGGCGTATCGGCATTAAACTCTAGTAATTTGATTTGTCCGTTGGTATAGGCCAAATCGAATCGGCCGTAGATGGCGGGGTGTTCTTCATTCCACGTTTTTTCGATGTAGGGAATCCATTCGGGTGGTATACCCAACAAATGGTACAATTGGTTATCGATAATGTGCTGTACTGCCCCCAAACACAACTGCCACAATTCTGCGGTGGCTTCTTCTATAGCCTGCACTTCGTTCATGGTAAAGCTATAATAAGCACTTTCGTTCCAATAGGGCACTTCGGTGCTATGAAAGCCAAAGCCCAATTGTTCTACCGCTTCTTGCCATTTATGGCGTGGTGTAACCGATACTCTTTTCATAAAACTATTAACTAATAATTTAACTACCTACTGAATAACTGCTGTGCCCAAACCCTCCGCGTACAACACTTCCTTTAAAACTATTGCTGCCAATATTGGAATGCGGACGAATGGCATTGGAATAATAACCGGCATGCCGATACTGACCATTGTAATACTGTCCATATGGTCTGAACGCATAATACCATAACAAGGCGTTTCCAACTCCCGAATGATGGCGAACGGTAGTGTAAGGTGCTGTAGAATCGCCCCGAACATGCACTTTGTTGGTACTTTCCCATTCGTTTTTGGGCTGTTGACAACTAGCAAGGGCAGCTGTAATAAGTACCAATTGAATATGTGTAGACTTTTTCATACGCGTAGCATACTTAAAGGATGCTTATTTGACTGTAATAAAAATTTCGTATTCCTTGTTTAGTGTCAGCATTTTTTCGTCGCCAGCTTCATTTTCGGCTATTTTTTGTGTAGCACCCAAAGCCGGTACGGTATCGTAGTGTTCTATCGTTTTCCACTCATTGTACAAGTACCAAACTTTGTGGGTGGTAACTACTACATCGTGCAAACTATCTATGTGCTTTACCGCTACAGATGTTTCAACAGATCCATCTTTGTTTACTTCGTTGGTAATATCTTCGTTTTGGTTGGTATCGTCGTTGCATGCCAACAACATACACAATAACCCGAGGGAGAATAAAGGCTTCATTTATGTATACAAATTTCAACACAATATTATACAAAAAAGGGGTATTTTAAACAAAATTGAAATAGTTATTGTGATACAATATTACAGCCACTTTACGGCAGCTAGTTGCGAGATGGTACAAAACTACCCGTAGCAAAACAAAGCTATCCTTTTGGCCATCGTACCATTTCAACATATACGTGCCTTATACTTTGGCTAAAATTCGATTTCATAGACAGCTTATTTCGAGTAACAATCCCTCCCGGATTTCCGCAACTTTGCTAGTCTAGGGCAATTGGCAGCAAGCTGTTATTTTGATAGCCAATTGAGCTAAATTCTTGTTTACCTTAATCAAAATGGCTACTATTGTTGTTTATCAATCCATTAATTTTAGTGTATGCAACAAATATTGTATCCTGCAAATGAACGAGGACTCAAAGATATCGGTTGGCTGCAAAGCCGATTTTCGTTCAGTTTTTCTAGTTACCAACATCCCGGAAAAAAAAGCTTCGGGCTACTGCATACCTTAAACGACGACATTGTACAGCCCGGAGGTGGGTTTGGCCTGCACCCACATGTTAACATGGAAATTATCAGTGTACTGCTGCAAGGCACCATGAACCACAAAGATTCGATGGGCTACAGCGACGTAGTAACGGAAGATTGGGTACAGATTATGAGTGCCGGAACCGGACTACGACACGAAGAATTTAATGTAGGCAACAACGATGTGCAGTTTTTACAAATTTGGATTGAACCCAAATTGCAAAATATAACTCCCCGCTACCAAAAAAGGCACTTTCCTAAAAGCAAAAGAGCCAACCAACTTGTTACAATAGTCAGCAATGCCGAAGGCACCGATCATTGCTGGATCAATCAAAATGCCCACTTACGATTGGGGTACTACACCGCGGCCGCTACTATTCACTATCCTATACCTACTAACAATACTTGTGTGTACATTATGAATATTAATGGATTGCTATCTGTTGGCGACACCCTTTTACAAACAAAAGATGCAATAGGTGTATGGCAAACCAACGAAATTGTGCTCAATATTGAACCAAACACCTCTTTCATTGTAATTGAAGTACCTATCAATCACTAATCTTTACTCACCCTTCTTCGTAAAATACACAATGAATATTGAAATTGTTTCGGGCAGCCCAAGACAAGGTAGCATTACCATTAGAGTTGCCAAATATTTGCAACAACTACTGCAAACCCAAACTCCACACAACGTTGGACTCATAGATGTAAAGGAATGGTTGCTCCCCGCTTTACAGCAAGAGGTATTTAGCAGCTACGAAACGGCTCCTACGCATTTACAACCGTTGGTACAGCGCATGCAGCAAGCACAAGCTTTTATTTTGGTAACACCCGAATACAACGGCAGTTATACGCCTGCCATGAAAAATTTATTGGATCATTTTCCCAAGCAAAGCCGGAAAGCATTTGGAATAGTGACCGCAAGTACCGGCATTATGGGCGGTATTAGGGCAAGCCAACAAATGCAACTACTCATAAATGGTTTGTTTGGAATAGGCTCGCCTTATATGCTAATTGTACCCCAAGTTGATAAAAAATTTGATGCCCATAATCAATTGGTAGACGAAACGTTTCAAAAATCTATCAATACATTTATTTCCGAATATCTTTGGCTAGCTGAGCGCTTGGGAAACTAACAACACCTCTTTCGATGCCGTTTTTGGGAGTTTTGTTCCCATTTTTTTGTACGCTATTTAGAAAGTACGATAGATTTTGGTGCTAAAAACGTAGCGAAGTAGTACTTTCGCCACGTTTTTAATACCCACCATGAGCGACGAAATAAAACACGAATGCGGTTTGGCATACATCCGCCTGCGTAAACCACTGAGTTACTATCTTCAAAAGTACGGTTCGGTTATGTACGGCCTCAACAAGCTGTACTTGCTGATGGAAAAACAACACAATAGAGGGCAAGATGGTGCAGGCATTGCCGCTGTAAAGTTGAATGTGGAGGCAGGATATCCATTCTTAGCACGCTTGCGCAGCAACCAACCCCAACCAATTGCAGATATTTTTTTGAAAGTAGGGCAAGAAGTACAAGAATTGGAGAAATACCAACCCGACATCAAAAGCCATCCCGGTTTAATGAAGGGTCATGTTCCATATTTGGGCGAATTATTGTTGGGTCACTTGCGTTATGGCACACAAGGAAAAAACAATGTAGAGTTTTGCCACCCCTTTATTAAACGAGCCACCCAACCGGGTAGAAATATTGCATTGGCGGGTAATTTTAATTTGGTCAATACCGACGAACTATACCAACATTTGCAATTGCAACCAGGTAATTTTCAAAAACAAAGCGATTTAGCTGCCATGATGGAAGTGATTCATCATTTCTTGGTGAAATCCGAATCGCTACAGCCCAACGCACCCAATATTGCCGAAGTATTAAAACAAGCCACGCCACTTTTTGATGGCGGCTACACAATAGGAGGCTTAATTGGCAACGGCTACAGTTTTGTTATGCGCGATGCACATGGTATTCGTCCCGCATATTATTATATTAACGATGAGTTTATTGTTGCCGCTAGCGAAAGAGCCGCTATACGAACTGCTTTTAACGTAGGCGAAAACGAAGTGTGCGAACTCATGCCCGGCCATGCACTGATAGTCAACGACAAAGGAAATCACGAGTTAACCCAAATTTTAACGCCTAAAGAACGTCGTGCTTGTTCTTTTGAACGTATCTATTTTTCAAGAGGCAGCGATGAAAAAATTTATCGGGAACGCATTGCCCTTGGACACCATTTGAGCAAACGTGTGTTGGAAGATATTAATTATGATCTTAAAAACGCCATTTTCTCTTATATTCCAAATACTGCCGAAGTTTCTTTTTATGGCTTGGTCAAAGGAATGGAAGACTACTTGAACCAACGAAAAGTACAACGCATTTTGAGTTGGGGAAATGATGTAACAGAAGAAAAATTACAAGAACTCATTAATAGAAAAATTAGGCAAGAAAAAATTGCCATCAAAGATGTTAAGCTACGCACATTCATTACGGAAGATGCAAACCGCAACGAAATGGTGCAACACGTTTACGATATTACTTACGGCACTGTTCGCAAAAATCAAGACACCCTTATTGTAATCGACGATAGCATTGTTCGTGGCACTACCCTTAAAGAAAGCATTGTACGTATGCTTGGCCGTTTGGAACCCAAAAAAATCATCATTGTATCGTCGGCACCACAAATCAGATACCCGGATTGCTACGGCATTGACATGAGCAAAATGGGCGATTTCATAGCTTTTAAAGCGGCTATTGAGTTGATTAAAGAAAGAGGGATGGACAATTTGTTGCTTGATGTTAAAGAAACCATTTTAGCACTGCAACAATGTAACGCCTTACACACCGAAAACGTGGTTCGACAAATTTACAAACCTTTTACTACAGAGGAAATATCGCAAAAAATTGCCCAACTCATTACCCCTCCCGATATTCAATTTCCGGTACAAGTGATTTATCAAACGATTGAAGACCTGCATGATAGCTGCCCTACTAACACCGGCGATTGGTACTTTACAGGTAATTATCCTACTCCGGGTGGTAACAAAGTGTGTAACAAGGCTTTTTTAAATTATTTGGAAGGAAAAGATGTTCGCGGTTACTAATACCCTATTTCAACCCTTTTCAAGTTGGTATAGACAAGCATATTTAAATATACTTGTCTATACCAACACAATACACGCCTATTCATGAAGCAGTTAATAATGGTTCGGCATGCCAAAAGCAGTTGGGAGTCATCGGTACAAACCGACTTCGAAAGACCCCTGAATACACGTGGTCACCACGATGCCCCTATGATGGCTCAACGATTAATTGCCAAAAAGATTGCAGTGGATGCTATTGTTACTAGTACCGCCAATAGGGCGTTAAGCACGGCCAATTATTTTTACCAAGCGTATACACAAGCCCCCAACTCGCCAACCATTGCATTGATACCTACCCCCACTTTGTACCATGCTCCTGAAGATGTATTGCTTCAAACAATTACGCACTTACCCAATCATTTACAGTCGGTTATTGTGGTTTGTCACAATCCCGGCATCACCGATTTTGTAAACACCCTCACCAATACACGGCTTAGTAACATGCCTACTTGTGGCATCTTTGCTATCAACGCCAACTGCCTTACTTGGGATGCTTTTGCTGTGGCCAACAAATTGTTCTTGTTTTTCGATGCTCCCAAAAGCAATGGACTTTATTACTAGTCGTGGTTTGCAAACAACATTTGCCATACCAAAGCCTGCTGTTGTACCGCTGAAATACCGTGTTGCCGTGCCCACTCTACGGACTTGGTAGCATATTGTAGTCGCAGATTTTCATTTTTGTACAATGCTATTAAATGCTGCCCTATTTCTTGAGCATCAAGTATATTGGTATATATTGCTGCATCGTGCAACAAAAGCTCCCATCCTTGATTTTTTGCAATCAATACCGGCACTCCTCCATTCAAAATATCCAAAACAGTGTCGGCAAACGGATAGTGAAATGCCGTAAGTACAGCGGCATAAGCTGCACTCAACAATTGTTCCCTATCGCTTTTGGAAGGTTCTTTTATTATTACCACCGCTTCTTTGTATTTATAAGTGGCTATTTTTTCAGCCAAGTTGGCCTCTTCTGTGCTGCTTTGCGACAAAATAACCAACTTCATATTGCTCTTTTGCCACTTCTTAAATACTGCAAATGCCTTCAATAAAATGATGATATTGCCTATTGCATCCAAACTTCCTGAATACAAAAAATATTCGCAACCGTCCGTGTAAGTCGTTTTAATAAAGTCTTTTTGTTCCCACTCTATTGGCGTTATTGCTAATTGACTAACGGGGGGTAATTGCACTGCCTTATTACAAACAGCCGATAATGCCGTATCAATTGTGGCATATGTCTGCGGCGAAAAAACGCCTATTTGACTAGCCCGATGCAGCGACGCTTTGGCAAACAATTGGTAAAAGCGCACGGTAGACTTAGCAAACAAGTTAGGCTGCTGCAAAGGCAGTACACCATCGGTCAGCAATAGCTGTGCACATCGTACAGTGGTACTCGTAAAACCATATGGCTGTATAATTGTGTGTACAGCGCGTTTACGCAACAATAATGGCAACTGAATATCTAACCAATATTGATACTTCCACCAAGAGTTGGGCGATTTTGCATGTACATGGGTAGTTACATTGGGCAGTTGTAATGATGCATGCGACACATCATCTATCATTAAAAAAGTATAATCCGGGTGTTGTAAAGCCAAATTCGTACTTAATTGCCTTATTCGGCTCTGTATTGCCCTTGCTTGTGGGTGCTTAGTAGGAGCAAGAGCATTAATAACTATTAGCATGGCACTAAATTAATTACATATTCGTCAGCAACAACAAAAACCTGTATTTACACACAATTTACCCATCAAACACCAATATTATATGGCATATGCAATAAAAAAAAGGGTTTTTTGCTTCCAAAGTACAATATGTGGTTTTTTCTGTTTACTTTGCTTTCATACCAACCCACCCCAACATGGATACTGTAGTACCTGTAAGCAATATTGATCCCCAATTGATTGTAGTGGGTGCAGGCCCCGGCGACCCCGAACTACTTACCATGAAAGCCTACAACGTACTCAAAAATGCCAAAGTAGTTTTGTACGACAACCTGGCCAACCAACAATTATTGAATATTACAGCAGCTGATTGCGAAAAAATATATGTTGGAAAATTACCTTATGGTGAATATACCCCGCAAGAAACGATTCACGAACTCATTAGGGAAAAAGCCTTTTCCAAAGGAACTGTGGTACGCTTAAAAGGCGGCGATCCCTTTATTTTTGGTAGGGGATATGAGGAAATATTGTTTGCCCGAAGCATAGGCATTACTTGTAGTTATATTCCCGGCATCACCACTATGCAAGCTATTGGTTTTGAAAACATTCCTTTAACACATCGCAACATTAGCGAGGGCTTTTGGGTAATGACGGGCACCAAAAAAGATGGCTCGTTGAGTAACGACTTACACTTAGCTATGCAAAGCAAAGCTACCGTAATCATTTACATGGGTATGAAAAAAATTGGCTATATCGCAAAGGCTTACCAAGATTTTGGATACGGCAATACTCCTGCTGCCATTATTCAACATGCCACGTTACCACAGCAAAAGGTGGTCAAAGGTTTGGTCAAGGATTTACCCGAAATTGCTGCTACCCATCACTTAACGCATCCCGCCATCATTGTCATAGGACAGGTTGTCGATATTCCGAACGATGCGTTTGTTCTTTGATGGTTTCTACCGTTTAAAAAAATTTAAACCCATCAATAGTGCTACACGGTAGCACTATTTGTTGTGTGAGCCAAGGGCCGGTACTACTAGCAAACTGCGGTGGCGTTGGCACCATTCAGCAGCCAATCATTCTTGAACAGTATATCCTTCGTTAAACAAACTATTGTAGCTGATAAAACGAATGACAGAAGGAGTTAAAATCTTTTCTTGAAATTGCGGTTGTTGTTGCTTCTAGCTTCAGGGCGACCACCACCACTAGCAGGTGCTGCATTTCTATTGTTGCGAGGCCCACCATTGTTATTTGCTCCACCGTTATTTCGGCCACCCCCTGCATTGCTATTGCTTCTATTTCCGCCACCATTGTTGTTGCGTCCACTAAAGCTTTGCTGACGTCTACCACCATTATTGCTTCGTGGATATTCGTCGCGCTCAAAATTTTGGTTCCGGTGTTTTATGTAAGGTGTGTTGCTAAACTCCAAGGCACCTCCGGTAATGTTGTTCAGTTCGCTACGTATAGCATCGTCGTGAACCAACTCTTTGTGCCAATTGCTGTACGACAACTTCATGTAATACGCAATTGCATTGGCAAAGCCATTCTTCTTTTCCGGATTTTCTTCCTTCAGTGCTTTATTAATTACTGTTTCCAAATTTTTACCCAAATGGGCATATTTGGGATAACGGCGAGGATAGCTCAGCGGCTGCGGCTTGCCTTTATATGTTTCGCGCTGTGGAATGGGATAGGGACTATCCACATCTAACGAAAAATCGCTGATCACAAACAAATGATCCCAAAGCATGTGCCTGAAGTCTTCTACATTCTTTAAATGTGGATTTAAAAAACCCATCAATTCTATTACTGCCTTGGCTTGTTGGTTACGCTTTTCTTTGTCTTCTATACTTAACAAATAGTCTACCATTTTTTGAATATGTCGTCCATATTCGCGCATCAATAAAAAATTGCGTTTGGTATTGTATTCCATCTTATCACTCAAATTCATAAAACAAATGTAAGCATTGATTGGTGTGTTCTCACGATTTTACCAATAAGATACGGTAAAAAGCCGTTAAATGATGCAAAATTGCTCGTTATAGACCCTCAAACGAATTTGGTTAGTATTTATGCATCTCCAATTGTAGTCCTTATCTTCGCAAAATGGAACAGCTATTGCAACAAATTGAAGCCTGCAAAAATGAGGTAGCCGCATTTAAAGCCCATACACCGGACGATGTAGAAGCTTTTAGAATTAAATATTTAGGCACTAAAGGATTGGTAAAAAGTATTATGGGCGAAATGAAAAACGTGCCCAACGAACAAAAAAAAGCGTTCGGACAAATTTTGAACCAATTTAAAGCCTTTGTAGAAGCCGCTTTTGCCCAATTGCAAGCCAATAATGAAGCCAATAGCCAAAACGAAACGGCCAACTTTGATTGGTCATTACCCGGCGATACTACTTTAGTGGGTACACGACATCCATTAAGTATTGTGCGCAATCAAATTGTGAGCATTTTCAAAAAATTAGGGTTTGCTGTTGCCGAAGGCCCTGAAATTGAAGACGATTGGCACAACTTTGGAGCTATGAATTTGCCTGAAGACCATCCTGCACGAGACATGCAGGACACCTTTTACATTAACCAAAACCCAGCATGGCTACTACGCACACACACAAGTAGCGTACAAGCTAGGGTAATGGAAAATCAAAAACCACCCATCAGGGTAATTTGTCCGGGACGGGTGTACCGAAACGAAACAATCAGCGCACGTGCACACTGCTTTTTTCACCAAATTGAAGGATTGTACATAGACGAAAATGTCAGCTTTGCCGATTTGAAACAAACACTTTACTTTTTTGTACAGGAAATGTTTGGCAAAGATGTAAAAGTACGCTTCCGCCCTTCTTACTTTCCATTTACAGAACCTAGTGCCGAAATGGATATTAGCTGCCTCATATGTGGCGGCGACGGATGCAATGTATGTAAACATACCGGTTGGGTAGAAATTTTAGGTAGCGGCATGGTACATCCTAAAGTACTTGAAAACTTTGGTATAGACAGCACCAAATACACCGGATTTGCCTTTGGCATGGGTGTGGAACGCATTTGTCAGCTAAAATATCGGGTAAACGATTTGCGGTTGTATTCGCAAAATGATGTTCGATTTTTGAAGCAATTTACCGGTGCTTTGTAGGGCCTCAATAAGCGTATCCATTCACGTTTCTACCTATCTAAACATATGCAAATTCATTCTACCAAAGGTATTGTATTGCGCAGTGTTAAGTATGGAGAAACGAGTGTAATTGCTACTATTTACACCGAACTTTTTGGCACACAAACTTATTTAATTAAAGGTATTTATACTTCTTCCAAAAAAGGAACTGCCAAAAGTGCTTTTTTTCAGCCTGCTGCCCTGCTCGATTTGCAGGTTTACCACAACGAATTAAAACAGCTACAATTTGTAAAAGACTTTCAATGGGCCTATTTGTATAAGCAAGTGTACTATCAAGTGGTACACAATACGATAGCACTGTACATTGTTGAAGTATTAATGCAGGCTTTAAAACAACCGGAACCTAATGCTGCATTATTCGCTTTTGCTATGGATTACTTGCAGCGGTTAGATGCCTTGCCACAAACGGCAATTGCCAATGTGCCGTTACAATTTACGTTACAATTGGGCGAATTTTTAGGCATTGGTTTACAAGGCATGTACACAACCGAAACGCCTATTTTAGATTTGCAGGAAGGGATGTTTGTAGCTTTTGCACCTAGTAGCCATCGAAATTATTTAGACGGAGAATTAGCTGCCATTGCTTCTCGACTATTGGAACAAAATCAAGCTAATTTATTATTGAATAGAAGTACTAGAAACCACTTGATTGTTTCGTTTTTGGACTATCTAGGATGCCATATTCCCGATTTTGGAAAATTAAAAAGTTACCCAATTTTACAAGAAGTATTGGGATGACAACCTACCCAAGAAACTAGTAAGCACTTACAACTTGTTTCCGTGAAAATAAGGATGGCTTTTTAATGCCGAAGCATTGTCTGTAGATTTTCGCTTTACCTTCATCATTAAAAAAAGAACACGCACACAAGCTATTAACGAAAAACACAAAGAGAAATTAATAAAAATGTTTAACCCATTGATATTGATATCTGCAACAGCTAAGTTTTGATATGTAATTCTAGCAATTTCGTTAGGCCACCCGTAAACATCTACTCCGGCACTAAAATCGGTGCCAATGCGTGCAGTTGCAGCAGTAATACCAAAAAAAGCGAGCATGCTCAATAAAAAAAGTACGGACACGTTTTTCATATCGTTTATTTTAAAGGATAATATACTTTGTAAATGATTGGAAAATTAAATAAAAGGTGTTTGTTAGTGTATTCGTTTTCCACCAACAGGCCTTTTCTTCTTTCCAACTACCCTATATAACGTATCAATATGCCAAATATTATGCCATAATAACCTTAACGCTACAATTTGAATGCATCTTCATTTGTGCATCTATGCCTTCAATACACAAAATGCCTGGTTTTTTTCCGGTTTCAAAACTACCAAATTGCGCCTCTATACCTAATGCCTGTGCACCGTTAATAGTAGCCCACTGTAGCAATTGTGCAATAGAAAGGTGTGCAAAATGCCGGTGAATGGTTATCAATTCACTTAAAATACTCAAAGTAGCATTGCTTGCCAAGCTATCGGTTCCTACAACCAACGGCACATTTTGGTTGACGAGCATATCAATTGGAGGTAGTTTGTTTTCTATGTACAAATTAGCATTGATACAGATGCAATAAGCTATTTGCTTATTGCCATGAGCAACTTGCAGCCACTTTACATCTTTTTCGTCAATGCATGTGTTGTGTACCAAAATAACATGTTCGGGCGCACTTAATAACGGCAATACACTTTGTATACTTGTTTTTCGAGTGGGGACATGGTGGGCAGTATCTAC
>JAIXOS010000222.1 GCA_027486695.1 Chitinophagaceae bacterium
AATGCCGATTTTGATTATGAAAAAGTAACCGAAGATGAAGCAAATTTGGGGAAATTAGCTGCTATTATTAATGGAGAAATACCAATGTGCGAAGCAGAAAACGAAAAGGATGACCCTTGCGCAAAACTAAAAAAATTAGGGAAAGACTCGAATTTTAGAAAAAATATGGGTGATATGAAAAAATTAACAAAAGAAAAAAAAGAAAGTGGTATCTACTATTCAAATGAAACGGATGCTCAAGGTAATCTTTATAACTATAACGTAGAAAAATTCGAAGGCAAAGAAAATGAACATCAAATTAAAGATATAAAGGTTAAATTCATGATAGATGTAATGATTCATACTCATTTCGATGGAGGATCCTCGATTTTTTCTCCTGATGACATTTCAGCTTTTTTGACTTTATACAACAAGGGATGCATTAAAAATATAAGTACTTTTACTTTTGCTTTAGTCACTTCTCAAAATACACAATATCTACTTCAGGTCGATGACGTAAACAAATTTCAAGACTTTGCCAATAAATATAAATCACAATCGAATGATGCAATTTTTAACTCATTTAATAAAATGTATAAAGATTATGGAATAGGAAAAGCTGAAAATCTTAAGAATGATAATGAAAGCGCTTTTCTTAATTTATTAAATGCATATCATACTGGATTATCACTAGTGAAAGGTAACAAAACATTCACAAAATGGAAAGCAAGGGAGCTTGATAATTTAAATTATTTACAAAATAAAGAATGTAATCAATAACATATGAAAAATATACTATTTTCAACTATTTTAACGCTTTCGATCGTAGTTTGCTACTCACAAACATATAATAATCGTCGAACGTTTATAAATGATGACGCTGATTTATATAAAAAAATAGAAGGTAGTTGGATTGCTCATTTAAATGATAAAGACACTTTTAAAATAGTACTTAGCCTGCAGCCTACTCATGTAATTGATTCTTTGGGCTCATTTACTATAGTTGATATTTCCGGTTGGCATGAATATAAAAAAGGTGATTCAGTGTTGCAAAGTTCTTTTGATAAAATATTTAAACTTGATACAATTCAATGCATGAAGCCAATAATGAAATCAACAACAATATCAATATTTAAAGTGTATAAAAAGCCATTTTATTACAGTGGTATTATCTATGACATTACAAAAAATAAAGGTTTAAGTTTGTATATTAAAATTTCAAACGATGGCACAAAGATGGATTGGGAGCTTCGTGATATTCAATTTATTATAACAGATACTAATTATGATAGCAGCTTTGTGCTACCCCCTAGATTATTTTTTACAAGGCAAAGTGGATTATAAATAACTCCAACTAGTCGTAGTTTTCCCCAACTCGGCATAGCTTCCACTCAGCGTATGGCTGTGCCTACGCTGTATCGGTTTCGCACTTCGGGATGTTCGTTCACGGCATCCCAAAGTTCAGATGATAGGGCATCTCTCATGCCCTATCAGTTGGTATGCGTAATAGCAGATGACACATCTACTTTATCTTCACTTCGAGATGCGCTAGCGAATAGCTCGAAAAACGGTTCGTTTAATACCATTTTTCTTAACTTTTGCAACATTACAGTGGGACTTGTTTACTTGAAAAGTTCGCACATTACTATGCTTTTACGTAAATGCTACCACTATAATTTTAAAAAAATACAATAGCAGTCATCTTATACCAATACCTAAATAATAGCATTCATAATCATGAAAAAAACTTATTACATACTGTTACTATCTATTTTTACGTTGATACAAATCAACTTGTTTTCTCAAACAACTACTATACATTTTCCCAATTTTAAGTTTGCCAAAACGCCCTATTTGCAAATAGAAAAAATTGAACGAAGTGATACTGCAACTATTCTCCATTTTTATTATTACATGCCTTGGAATCCGAATTGGATAAAAATTAATCCAACTAGTTATATACAAGTCAATAACGATTCGTTTAGGCTTTACTTAAAAGGTACAAAGGGTGTTCCTGTGCGTTGTGGCGAAAAATGGAACTTAAAAGATACCACGCCTTTAAGATTTGCACTTATATATCCACCCGTTGCAAAAGACGCAGATAAGATTGATTATATAGAAAATGAAAGATCAGATTGGAAAATTTTTGAGATAGAATTACAAGAGAAAGCACATTTGCTGCCAGCCGAAATCGCAGGCAATTGGTTAAATGCCAATAATCAATTACAGTGGGTAATTGGATTGCATAAAGAAGTAGCCATTTATAATAATCAAATATGGCATTATAAAAAAAAAAAAAAAAAAAATGATAAAGAGTGGGTAGTTTTGTTAGAAAAAGATAATGAATTGATTAAGTTAAATGTGCAATTAATGCCGCAATGCATGATTAAAATTAGCACAAAGGGTGTGCCATCGGTAAATTGTTTAAATACGATACCCTATAGTGCTTATGCATTACAGCCTAGTCAGATGAGTTCTGATGCTGCAGCGGTTGCTGATAATAAAAGAGCCATTATTAAAATATACGTTAGTGATATTGTTAATGCCAAGCCAGCTAAACTCACAGTAAAAACTGCATTTGGTTCATTTGAATCAGCTGCTAATACCGACGGTTATTATCAATTTGATATTCCGATGTATTTTCCTCTGTCTGTATCCGTGAGCCGTTCTTTCGGCTATAATTTGTCAAAAGCATTTCTTACTTCTTTTTATGTAACTCCCGGAAGTAGCAATGTTTTGTACATAGATAAGTCCTCTACTTTTTCTTATAAAGGAAAAAAACCAATCTACATAAAATCAAAAGAGGAATTTCCTAATGCTGTATTTATGGGAACCAATGCCCATATTAATAACTTGATAACGTGTTTAGAGCCAGATTTTAATAGGTTTATGTCTAAGTATTTTTTGAACGATAGTGCGGCACTTAGTTCGCCATTTATTTATCGGAAAAAAGCAAAATACATACACGATGATCTTGTAGCAAAGGTTTTGAAATTAGATAGTTTGAAAATTATCAATAAGAGTGAATTGACAATACTCAAACGTGCTATAAGTGCAAGGTTTGCATTTACCTTATTGAGTTTTAATCAGCATAGTGATTGGTATTGGGGAATTAATAAACATAATTCCAATCCCCGAAAATCTAATATTGTTAAATCAATATCCATTTATTCTGATACCGGTTACAAAAAGGCCCTTATTGATGCTTTTGCAGATTCTGCGTTTCTTTATAATGTTAATAACGAAGTGTTGTTTACCCATTTTTTCTTTTTTTATAAAAACTTTAGTAGGCCCACGCCCGGGGTTGTATCATTTATTGAGCAGATGCGTGATAAAGGTATTCAATTAACCACACAGGAAGCTAATTTATACGATTGGCTAAAATTGGTTGAAGGTGAGCAAAAAGGTGATATCAATTTAGAATTACAAAAGGCGTTACAGGAGTTTAAAAAGAAGTATCAAGGTGAATTGAACGCATTTAATAACGCTATAACAGCGAAAAGCGATGTAGCATATCTGCAAGAGCAATTTCAATTACCAGATTGGGGGCACGATTATTTGCTTTTACAAACGATGTTAAATAAAATAATCAATATAGAAAATATTACAAAAATTTATTTAGCAAACGAAATTCAACAGTTTAAAGATGCGACTTTTACCAAAATGCTATTGGAACAAGTAGCAATGAATGCTACGAAAAAGCCAATTGAAGGCTCGGTATTTGCTAGTTTACAAAATTCTACAAACGAAGATTTATTGCAAGCAATTATACAGCGTCATCGTGGTAAAATACTTGTTGTAAGCATGTCATCTTTTATTGGAATTCAAGAAAAAGATATGCAAGAAAAACGAATCAGGGAACAATTTAAAAATGATCCCGTAGTATTTGTGGATTTGATAAAAACAGGTAAAAATGAAGAAACCATAAAAGCTTTATTGAAACAGACACCTGGATACCATTACACAATTTCTGATATGGAAGCATTTGATTTAATGAAAAAATATGATAATTTATCAAAATTTCAATTTGTGATCATCAATCAATCTGGCGAATGGCTTAAGGAATATAAAATATCAAGTTATAATCAAAAAGATTTGTGTAATCTATTGGAAGAAATGTTGAAAAAGCCAAGGGATAAATGAATGTAAACTTCCGCTCCTCTTAATGTTCTATTAGGGTATTCTGAACAGCAGATAAATAAGCCCCTCTAATGCCATCATGTACTATTTTTACTACATGTCATTTGGTTATCGAATTCATTATCAATATTGCCCACATTGTATTAGCTGTACTGTGCACCAATAGGTAGGTAGATGCGTTAAGCAGAAAACATTATGCCGATAAATGGTAGGATAGTATAACGTGTGTACTATCAAACACAAGAACATGGCTATTAATTGATTACACAGCATAAGTAGTTAAAATAGCTGCTTCATTTTACTTTGACATGTTGCAATTGGACAGCTTTAAGTGCCGGTATGTGGGTTTTGTTTGTTACGAACTAGCATATAGAATGTTAACTAAATTAAACTGTTACGATACAAATGTGCAGTACCTGCGGAAAAACACAGTTTGGTATTGATGGTTTGTTTGTTTTATTTGTTGCATCAAAGGCTTGATAAACAACTGTGTATGAAAAAACAGGTACTACTTGTGCAGCACTATTTTGCTATTATATGGACAGTAATCCTGTGCGGCAGTTTGCTGAACCAAGGCATTTTTGGGCCGGTAACATTGAGTGCTTTGTTTATTCCTGCAATTGCGGTAGGTGTAACAGCCTCATTGGTATTTATTTGTTCTAAGTCAGCTACACAATTGGTAACATCTAAAAGGGTCTTAGGCAATTCAAGGGTGTGTGCAGTAAGTTTGTTGGTCATCTACTATTGGGTAAATGCCTTGTATCATGGGCAAATAACCATACGGCATTATTTTATTTCCGTTATAGGGCTTTTATTCTTTGTATGTCTTTGTTCAGCGTTGTATACACCCAATAGCAATTGGCTATGGCGGCCGGTAAAAATACTTGCTTGTTTGCAAGCCATGATTTGTTTGTTGCAGCAATTAAATTACCTGCCTACGGCCGATGCTGCTTTTCAAGTTACAGGCACTTGTGTTAATCCCAACAATACGGCTATGTTTTTAACCCTTTGTTTGCCGGTATTGTATGTGTCGTTAAAGGGTGCTATCAAGCCACTTCAACATACAAAATATGTAACGGCAATCGTACTCATTGTATTGGCTTTGTGTTGTTTAAAATGTCGTACCGCCTTTTTGGGCATTTTTTGCATGGCGGTTATACAGTTGTGTTTAAAATCAACCATTTCGGGTGCGCGAAAAAAGTACCTATTGTTTGGATGGATAGTAGTAATGGGGGGTATTGTATTTGCCGGACTCTATTTTTTAAATGTTCAATCGGCAGAAGGACGATTGTTGGTATGGAAAATTGTACTGCGCTCCATAGGGCAACAAACTTGGTGGGGCGGGGGCTACGGCCTGTTTGAACACGATTACAATTTGGCACAAGCCAACTATTTTGCCGAAGCAGCAAGACCCATCACTGAAATTTTTCAGGCAGGGTACATACACATGTCGTACAATGAGTTGTTGGAAAATATAGCAGAAGGTGGCCTGTTAGGCGGGGCGGTGTGGGTGGTGTTTTTAATAGCATGGCTACCCCGAAAATTATTGCTTAATCAACAGCAATACCGCATCAATAGCACAGAAGAAGCTGTTTTTTGCTTGGCAATGCCTTGTTTCATCATCATGTCGTTGGTCAATTTTACTTTTCAGGCCATACCCGTAATGTTGCTAACGACCGCTTATGCAGGCGTTTTTGTAGGTAAACAAGCTATGCCGCAAGATGCACTTGATCATGCGAAAGGGGCAGGATTATGGGTACAACAAACAGTAGCAAGTGCATTGGCAATAGGTTTTACAGCCATCATGTTTGTAACAGCTACTAGCTATGCACAATGCAAAGCCCTAAAAACCAATAGCAATGCAATAGAAGCTGCCCAACAAATACTGCCCTTAGAAAAATGGATGTTTCACTCGGTATTTTATTGGCGCAGTAGGGCAGCTATAGCAGAACGGGGAGGCAATATTTCTTTGGCTATCGATTGCTACAACAAAGCAAGGCAACTCAGTAGCGACCCTGATATCTATACCAAACAAGCCAAACTATATGCACAAAAAGGGGATTACCCACAAGCAATACAACTGATGCAGGTAAGTAAAAACATGCAGCCACATTTATTTGCCCCTTGCATGGCATTGATGCATTTGTACAATGCCAATAAGGATACGGCAAGCAGTTTGGCTATGGCACAACACATAGTACAAATGCCTGTAAAAGTGCCTTCTATAAAAGTGGAAGCGTATAAGCAGGCTGCAAGGGATAGGTTAATCATCAACACAAAATAATTGATACACTTACAACCGTCGTTACATGAAAAAACAGACCCTATTTTACCCATTAACAATATTGTTATTATTGGCAACATTACAGCGGGCTAGTGCGCAAACAAAACCTGCGTATCCGCCGGAGCTACGTACAATCCTTAACAATTATGTTGGCAAAATAAAGCCGGAACTCGAAAAAGCGGCAGCCCACTTTGCCCAAAAGCAGGATAGTATGCAACTGAAAGCCTTCGTTTTTTTACTCAGCCATATGAAAAGAAAATGGTCGCAAACCTACTTTTGGGTCGATAGCAATTATAAAAAAGTAGCATTTAACGAATTGGAATATCCCGATTTCGATTCCTCCATCCGGGCTTTTGAACAACTAAAACAAAGTCATTACCCAATACATCCTGTCCAAAATGTGGAATACGATTTGCAAAATGAAGCATGTACAGCAGATATGCTGATTGAAAACGTAAGTTTGGCTTACACCGATTGGCAAACACACTATCCCACATTAAGATTTACAGATTTTTGCGAGTACTTACTGCCTTATCGTATTAGTGTAGAACCCTTGCAACAATGGCGCAAAGTGTACAAAGAAAAATTTGCTTATTTGTCAGATACAACAAAGTTTAAAAATGCATACGATAAAATAACGCAGTTTACCAACGACTGTACCTCTTGGTTCGACAATACCTACGGCAAAGAACAACGAACAGATCCGTTCAGCAGATTAGGTGCACTCAATTTATTGCACCGGAAAAAAGGGGCTTGCGAAGATTTTACCAGTTTAGGGGTGTTTATTGCTCGCTCGCTAGGCATTCCGGCTACCGTGGCACATATACCCTATTGGGCTACTTCATCCGATAGTCATTTTTTTGCAGAAGCCATTTTGCCCAATAATGTATCCATTCCCTTTGAGGCCTTGAGCAAAGAAGATGTAACAAAGTTTGCCATACCACGCGAACCCGGCAAAGTGGTACGCTATACCTTTTCGGAACAAGCCAATACATTGGCCAATCAGGTGGATAAAAAATTAATACCACCGGGTTTTTTAAAAGCCACCAATTATATAGACGTTACCGAAAAATATTGGCCGGTACAAAATGTAGCCACACCCTTGTTTAAAACAACGGTTGACAGTTTAAAAGCGGCAATACCTTTTGTTTGTGTGTTTAATAAGCAAAGGTGGTGCGCTATTTGGCACGGCACCAAACAAAACGATAGTGCGTATTTTACCAAAATGGGTAAAGGGGCTGTGTATTTACCTGCCTATTACCAAAACAAGCAATTGGTACCTGCCGGTTATCCAATAGCAATCGGGTACAATCATACACAGGTTTTAGCCCCCGATACCCTACATACGCATACAGTAATACTAAAAGAACAAGACCGCTATTTAAAATATCGGCCATTAAAAAAATACCAATTGTACTATTGGAACAATAGTTGGCGGTTGATAGATACACAAACCGCCGGTGAAACATCGGTCACCCTCACGTTCAACAACGTGCCTAAAAATGCCTTGCTGTTGTTGGTGCCCGAATACACACAACGAAAAGAACGTCCCTTTATGATAACCGAAAAAGGGGAAAGAATTTGGTGGTAAAAAACAAACAAAATGACAAACATTCGCCCTCCTCCGTTTGCCCATAATGGCAGTAGCAATATTTTACAAATAAAAACAATCAAACAAATATGAATATCAATAAATTTTTATGCACAATACTTGTATGTATGCTGTTGGGGTCAGCATATGCACAACAATCGGCAACAACCGAAAAAACACAGTTTGAATGGGCACTCAGTAACGCTCAGGCACTAACACTTACCAAAGCACAATCCAATGCACTAACTGCTCATAATACATTATTAAAAGACAGTTTGCAATTGATAGCACAACGTAAAGACACCTTCTTTACATTCAATCCCGTTCGTTTTAGCTGTATTGGTATTAAAAGTATCCTCTCTAAAAGCCAATTAAATAAATTGGCTGCCATCAAATACCAATCCACCGCAACATCGTTAGCTATGCTTAAATGGCAAGCGGCAGAAGGCAAACAAATTACCGGCTTGTTTAATAAAGACACGATTACGGCGCAATTAATCAAATACTATATACAGCGAGAAGCCCTCAACGATGTATGGGCGTATGCCAAAGATTCGCTTACCGATGCCAACGAAAAATTAGTAAACAATACGCCTGTAAATGCCATGTGCATCAATGCCGGAAACCTATATTGGCGTGCGCATATGCATGGTTTAATTGGTAAAACGCTTAACCAAAAAAATACGCTAGCACTAAGCAATATGCAGCAGCTACAATTAATAGATGCA
>JAIXOS010000265.1 GCA_027486695.1 Chitinophagaceae bacterium
CTTGCTACAATACCTACTACACCTTTATGCCAATGATCCTTGTAAATAACAGTGGATTTTTTATTTTTCTCGTTGGTATTGTTGTATAATTCTGCCAATGCCTCCTCTGTTATATTAGTATCGGCTTCTTTACGGTCTGTATTGTCATTATGCAGCAATTTAGCAATGTGTAATGCTGTTTCCAATTCATTTTCAATAAATAGTTGAACAGCTTTTTTTGCATCATCCATTCGTCCGGCGGCATTAATTCGAGGTGCAATAGTGAAAACTACATCACTGATATTCATTTTCTGGTTAATCCCGGCAACTTGTAAAAGTGCTTTGATGCCAATGCAGGGGTTCGAGTTTACTTTTTCCACGCCCCAAAAAGCCAAAATTCTATTTTCACCTGTAATTGGTACAATATCTGCCGCAATCGCTGTAGCCACAAGATCAATATATTGTAAATAAGCTTCATCGGCTAGCCCAAAAGTTTCTGCCAATGCAGTCATCAATTTAAAACCTACACCACAACCGCAAAGCTCTTTGTAGGGATAAGTACAATCTTTTTGCTTGGGGTTTAAAATAGCTACCGCATCAGGAAGGGTATTGTCAGGTTGGTGGTGGTCGCACACAATCACGTCAATACCCAAGCTTTTTCCGTATGCAATTAGTTCAATGCTTTTAATTCCACAATCGAGTGTAATAATGAGTGTAAAATTGTTGGAATGTGCATAATCAATTCCTGCTTTACTAACTCCGTAACCTTCTTTGTAACGATGCGGTATGTAATAATCGGTATATGGATGGAGTTTTTTTAAAAATTGATAAACGCACGCAACGCTAGTGGTTCCATCTACATCGTAGTCGCCAAAAATTAATATTTTCTCTTTTTTTTCAAGCGCCTGCTCAATTCGGATCACTGCTTTGCGCATATCTTTCATTAACCACGGACTATGCAAGTTGGTTAACTGTGGTCGAAAAAAAGCCTTTGCTGTATCGTAGCTGTTAATAGCCCGTTGTCCAAGAAGTGAACATATAATTCTATTTACTTTTAAGTCGTTGGCCAATTGTTCAGTTGCTTCGATGTTTTCGGGAAGTAACACCCATTTTTTTTGCATATTTTGTTATTGGTGTAATTGCTTTGAAATAGCCGTTTACGCATGGAGGTAATTTGCGAGTACTTAAAGAATTAAAATTTTCTGTCGGTGGTGTATCTAACCAATTCTTCTAAAGCTTGCGTAACTACCGATTGCTCAAAAGTATTTAAGATTGCTAGTGCTTCGTCACGTAAGGCAAGCATTTTTTGTGTAGCGTAGTCAATGCCTCCTAGTTTGTTTACTTCGCTGATTACCCAAGCCACTTTTTCTTTATTGTTATTGTTGTTTTTTACAATATAGATAATTTTTTTCCTAGTAATAGCGTCACAATTATTTAATGTATAAATTAAAGGGAGGGTTAATTTTTTTTCTTTTATATCGTTACCAGTAGGTTTACCAACATTCGCTGTGCCATAGTCAAATAAGTCGTCTTTAATTTGAAAGGCAAGTCCTACTTTTTCTCCAAAAAGCCGCATTTTTTCAATAATAGCTTCGTCGGTAGTGGTGCTGCAAGCGCCGGCAGCGCAAGCTGAAGCTAGTAATGAAGCTGTTTTACCATTAATAATGTCAAAATAGATACTTTCATCAAGGTTTAAATTTCTACTTTTTTCAATTTGTAAAAGTTCGCCCTCACTCATTAGTCGAACTGCTTCGGAAAGTTTTTTTAAAATCAAGAAATCATCATTGTTGAGTGATAAAAGCAGTCCTTTTGAAAGAAGATAATCGCCCACTAAAACGGCTACTTTATTTTTCCATAAGGCATTAATGCTAAAAAAGCCTCTTCTTTCCATTGCCTCATCCACTACATCGTCATGTACAAGTGTGGCCGTATGCAACAATTCTACTAACGAAGCCGCCCTGTAGGTGCTATCGGTTATGCCACCGCATAGTTTAGCGCTAAGCAATACGAACATAGGTCTTAATTGCTTGCCTTTACGCTTAACAATGTACTGCATAATGCGGTCTAGCAATGCTACCCTGCTTTTAACGGAATCTTTGAAGTAACTTTCAAATAACGATAGTTCTTCCTTAATTACTTGTTGAGCTAATTTCATATTGATAGTGCTGCAAAATACTAATATCAATCCAAAAAACACTTTTCCTACAATAATTAACGAATTTTATTTAAGTGGGTTTTGTTAAAATTTTTGCTTTAATGGCGTAAAAAAAATACAACTGATTGAAAATTTTCTTACTTTTGCGCTAGTTATATTCTATTTAGAAATTAACTTATTAATCAAAAAATCATTTTATGGCAATCAAAAAAATTACTCTTTTAGCATTTACGCTTCTTTCCTTGAAAGATGCTGTTTTCGCTCAAACTGATTGGGGATGGGATTGGAAAGATTCGTCCAAAGTCGCTGTTAAAGACAAACCTCAGTTTAATCAATTTTTGAATAATCAATTTCCTTACCCTGCTAAGCCTAATAGCCAAGCGGAGTTAGCTTTTGGCTTGGGTTACGCTTCCGTTATTGGTGATTTAAATAGTGGATTAGGCGGTGTATTGTCAGTGTCTTACAGAAAAGCTTTAGGTCATAATTTTTCTTATAGATACAATTTTAGTACATCTATTGCAACTGGAAAACCAAGTGATTACCAAGCATCTGCTACAATTGGTGCAAAAAAATATACCAACTATGCACAAAGTTTAGGTGCTGATTTGGTTTTTGCTATTAATCCAGCTAGTTATTATCGTGGAAATCCCAAAACAAGTTTTTATGCATTTGCTGGTATGAGCATTCAGGGTGTTTCTGTAACTAAAGATGGTAAAAGCTTTAGAGGTTACAATAATTTCTTGTATAGCGGAGATGGTTTAATTACCGAAGGTTTTAACAAAACTTCATTTGTGGTAAGTGCCCCAGCTTTGAATGGAGGTGTGGGTGTCGCGTTCAAAATCAATGACAAAATTAATCTAGGTTTAGAACAACGTTTCATATATACACAAAACGATTTTTTTGATGGTTCGAATGGTACTCCGGATAATGCTTCTGCTGCTGGTGCCGTTCCAAGAACTTCTTCTCAAATTTTGAAAATCAGAGATCGTGATTATTTTTCATTTACCTCTGTTAAATTAAACATCAATATCGGTGACGCATCTAAGAAAGTTCAGCCTCTTTGGTGGATTAATCCTAACAATTTTGTATACAGCGAGTTGAATACTCCTAAGCATATGAAATTGCCTAAAGTAGTTTTGCCTGATGCCGATAAAGATGGTGTTACTGACCAATTCGACTTGCAACCAAATACACCAGCTGGCGCTCCTGTTGACAGCCATGGTGTAGCAAAAGATACTGATGGCGATGGTGTTCTTGATTACAAAGACAAAGAACCATTGACTTCTCAAAAATGTTTCCCTGTTAATAATGATGGTATTGGCACTTGCCCTGAATCAGCTTGTTGCAAAGAAATTAAGGATTTGTTAGCTTCTGGTGCTTTTGTAAAACAAGGCGATAAAAAAGAAGTGTTAACTAATCTTCCAACTATCCAATTCAAGAACAAAGCCAACTCACTTACTAAACAAGACGAGGAATTACTAAGCTCTATTGCTAAAAAATTAAATGAAAATCCTGATGCCAAAATTAAATTAATTGGCTACGGTGCTTCTAGCAAAGCGGCTCAACAATTGAGTTGGGAAAGAGTAAACGCTATTAAAAAACATCTAGTTGAAAAATTGGGTATCTCTGAAAACAGAATTATTTTCACTTACGGTTTAGAAGGTGATGCAAATACTGTTGATATTCAAGGCACTACTGAAGAAGGTCCTAGTACAGTTCCTGCGCCTCACCCAAATTTAAAAGGTGCTGCAAAAGCAACTAGCAAAAAAAGATAATATTTAATTCGATTTTATTAAATAGGCCACACTACTCTCATAGTGTGGCTTGTTTATTTAATCTAACATTAACGGATGTAGTACCGAAAACTGAATAATTCTTACTAAATTGCCTTTTTGTATTAACTTTGTAGTTCGATGAATAAATTTGTATTAGTTGTTTGTTTGGGTATTACTCTTGTCGCTTGTAATTCAAAATTTTCTGCTATAATCAAGAGTTCTGATTATGAATACAAATACAAAATGGCTGAGCAGTATTTTGTAAACAAAAACTATCAACAAGCTCAATTGTTATTCGAAGATTTGGCTCCTTATATAAAAGGAACGGCTAGATACGAAGATTTATTTTACAAGTTAGCTTACAGTTATTATTACCAAAAGGATTATGTAAACGCGGAGAATTTATTTAAAACCTTTACAGAAACCTTTCCTAGCAGTATCAGAACCGAGGAGTGCGATTATATGCGTGCATACGCTTATTTTAATCAATCGCCTAAAGTGGAATTGGATCAAACAAACACAAATAAGGCACTTAGTTTATTACAAGCGTTCATCAATACCCATCCCGCATCTCCAAGAGTTAAAGAGGCTAATGAATTGATGGATAAGTGTAGAGAAAAGCTTGAATTAAAAGAGTTTAAAAGTGCAGAATTGTACTATGACTTGGGTTACTACAAAGCGGCTGCAATTTGTTTTGCCAATCTTTCGGAGAATTTTCCGGATTCGAGGAAAGCTGATTCATACAAGCTTTTGGTAATAAAGAGTTATTTTAAATATGCAGAATATAGTTTCGAAGAAAAACAGCAAGAGCGTTACGAAAAAGTTGTTTTGGAATGTGCTGATTTCTTAGAAAGATTTACTGAAAGTAAACTGAAAGAAGAGGTTTCCAAATATAAAAGTCAATCTATCAATTTTATTAAAAGCATCAAAAATGAGCAAACTAAAAAGGCAATTTAATAGTGCCAATGTACCCGCTGTAGTAGAAACGAAGAGCCTTATAGATATTAAAGATAAAACAGGTAATGTGTATGAGTCTATTGCCATTATTGCACGACGTGCCAATCAGATTAATATCTCTTTAAGGGAAGAATTACACAATAAACTTGAAGAATTTGCTAGTCATACCGACAGTTTAGAAGAAATTCATGAAAATAAGGAGCAAATTGAAATTTCTAAGGCATATGAAAAAATGCCTAACCCAGCCATACTTGCTACACAAGAGTTTATGGAGGAAAAAATTTATTATAGGAAAAACGACAACGATTTATTTAGATAAACTTTCTTATTAGGTGGCAATTTGTCACCTTTTTTAATTTTTTGCTGTGATGGAGAAGCTACTCAAAGGGAAAAAAATTTTGCTTGGAATCACAGGTGGTATTGCTGCTTACAAAGCAATTTTGCTAACTCGGTTATTCATTAAAAGTGGGGCGGAAGTAAGAGTGCTCTTAACACCTTCTGCAACCAATTTTGTTTCGCCTTTGGTGTTGGCTACTTTATCCAAACATAAAGTACTTTCTGCTTTAGCCGATAACGATGAATGGTCAAACCATGTTGAACTTGGTCGTTGGGCTGATTTATTTATTATTGCGCCCCTAACTTGCAATTCTTTGGCCAAACTAGCTACGGGTATTTGCGACAATCTACTCATGGCAACATATTTTTCAGCTACATGTAAAGTATTGGTGGCACCTGCTATGGACGCAGATATGTGGAAACATCCATCCGTAAAAAGGAATTTAGATATAATTAAGCAAGACGGTGTGGGTATTATACCTGTTGAAGATGGAGAACTTGCTAGCGGCTTGGTGGGTGAAGGGAGAATGGCAGAACCCGCATCAATCCTTGTTCATGCCATTGAGGAATATTTTAGATCCAATGAGTTGACTGGAAAATCAATATTGATCAATGCTGGGCCAACAATTGAACATATAGACCCTGTTAGGTTCATCTCTAATCATTCAAGTGGCAAAATGGGTATTGCTATAGCCGAGGAGTGTTATTTACGTGGTGCAAGTGTAACGTTTGTTAGTGGTCCAATTGAACAAACTATAGAGTATAAAGGTATCCGTTGCTTAAAAGTAACTTCTGCAAGTGAAATGTACGAACAAGTGATTTCACTCTTTCCAATGGCGGATGTTGCTATCCTAAGTGCAGCAGTTGCAGATTATTCCCCTGCTCGTATTGAACCAGAAAAAATAAAGAAACATCAATCGGAGTGGATTTTAGAATTGGTCAAAACAAAAGATATTTTAGCTCAAATTGGTCACACCAAAACAAGTAATCAAAAAGTAATTGGCTTTGCTTTAGAGACAGAAAATGAGCTTTCAAACGCTGTAAAAAAAATGAAGGCTAAGTGTTTGGATGCCATTGTCTTGAATACTACTAAGGATAGAGATGCCACATTTGGTTATGACACCAATAAAATTACTATCATAGACAGTGCAGAAAACATTCATGCATATGACTTGAAATCCAAAAAAGCAGTTGCTAAAGATATTGTAGATTTTTTAATAAGTACGTACAATGACTAAAAGTGCTTTTCTTTTTCTTTTTTCCTTCTGCTACTCTTTTTATACGTATGCCCAAGAATTACAAGCCAAGTTTACGGTAAATGCTAGCAGAGTCAATAGTACAGTTGACAGAAGAATATTCATTACACTGCAAAATCAATTGCTCAACTTTGTAAATAACAGGAAATGGACAACTGATACCTATAAAGGTAATGAGAAAATTGAGTGTAACTTCTTATTGAATATCGATAACATTGTTGAAACCAATGTGTTTAAGGCTACATTGATAGTCCAATCTGCGCGTCCAGTTTATGGGACGGCATATAAAGCTGCAATGGTGAATTTTCAAGATGCAGAGGTGCTGTTTAAATACATTGAATTTCAGCCAATGGAATTCAATGATAATCGTGTGCAGGGTACTGATGCGCTTTCGGCAAATTTAACTGCTATTATAGCTTATTATGCCTATACAGTTATTGGGCTTGATTACGATTCGTTTTATCCAAAAGGCGGAGAACCTTATTTTCAAAAAGCATTCAATATTGTAAATAATGCGCCAGAGGCAAGCAAAATTGCTGGATGGAAATTGTTCGATGGTTTGAGAAATAGATATTGGCTTAACGAAAATTTGGTAAATGCTAAGTATAATCTTGTTCACGATATTTTGTACAGTTATTATCGTTCGGGATTAGATAAACTACAGGCCTCAGAAGTAGAAGCTAGATCAAATATTCTGCAATCGCTTACTCAATTACAAGCATTTAATCAAGAAAATTTGAATACCATGATTGTGCAATTTTTCATGCAAAGCAAACAGGCAGAATTGGTAAGTATTTTTAAAAAGGCATCTGCTGAAGAAAAAAGCAAAGTGATACAACTATTGTCAAAACTAGATGTTTCGAATGCACAAAGGTATAAAGATGAATTAAAATAGATGAAAAAATTATACGTTTTATTTCTGGCTTTTTGTGTTTTGTCTGCTTGCGAAACTAATGAAACACCTAAGCTTTCTATAAACCAGATGAAATTATTGATTTGGGATTTAACGGTTGCTGATAATTTGTATCAACAGCAGCAATTTAAAGATT
Organism: Chitinophagaceae bacterium; assembly: GCA_027486695.1. Taxonomy (GTDB): domain Bacteria; phylum Bacteroidota; class Bacteroidia; order Chitinophagales; family Chitinophagaceae; genus Parasediminibacterium. Next base: position 7,508 of record JAIXOS010000265.1, read on the forward strand.
CAAATGTGCAAAAAACGGATTTACAAGAAAAGTACTATCAAAAGATTTTTCTAACACATAAAATAATCAGGAGAGATTTCTTGAACTCATATGCATATTACAAGCAGCACCCTAATATGTTAAAAATTCTACTCGACTCGGTTGAAAATTTTGGCAATCGTCAAAAAACCAAGCGCATTGAAGTACAGTAATTCAATGCGCTTGGTTTTGAATAGGTACACATTTTTATAGTTGTTCCTTTTTCAAAGAAAAGATATTATCTACAGCGCCGCCAAGCATGGGAAATTGCTCTTTTACGTAGTCTGCAATAGTGGTAATTGCTTTTACTGCTTGTTCGGGTGTTAATCCGGCTTCTTTTTGTAATTTCTCTAGTAAATCGTTCATAGTTAATGTCTTTATGTTTTTTTAGGCAACTTTTAAAAGGCTTAGTTTACTTTTATTGAACATGCTTTCTGCATATTCTAGTGTTATATGCAATTCTTTTTTACCACTTCCTGGTAATTCGAACATAGCATCGTTTAAAATATTCTCACAAATGCTACGCAAACCTCGTGCACCTAATTTGTACTCTAAGGCCTTTTCTACCATAAAATCATATACCGACTCGTCAAATTTTAGCGAAATGCCCTCTAATTCAAACAGCTTATTATACTGTTTCATTAAAGAGTTCTTTGGCTTTATTAAAATACTTCTTAACGTTTCTCTGTCTAAAGGATTAAGATAAGTAACAATAGGTAGCCTGCCTAACAATTCAGGAATTAGGCCAAAACCTTTTAAATCTTGTGCATTGATAAATTGGAGTAAGTTGTTACGCTGATAATCTTGACTTTCTTTGTTTACATTAAAACCAATTGCATTCGTATTCACTCTGCGGGCAATTACTTTATCAATTCCATCAAAGGCTCCACCACAAATAAACAAGATATTTCGGGTGTCAACTTTAATCATTTTTTGATCAGGATGCTTTCTGCCGCCTTGTGGTGGTACAAGCACTTCAGTACCTTCTAGCATTTTCAGTAATCCCTGCTGCACCCCTTCACCGCTAACATCTCTAGTAATACTAGGATTGTCGCCTTTTCTAGCTATTTTGTCTATTTCGTCTACATATACAATTCCCCTTTGCGCTGCGGTAACATCGTAATTACAGTTTTGGAGTAAGCGGGTAAGCATACTTTCAACGTCTTCGCCTACATAGCCTGCTTCGGTAAAAACAGTGGCATCTACTATTGCAAAAGGCACATTGAGTAAACGTGCAATGCTTTTTGCCAAAAGTGTTTTTCCTGTGCCCGTTTCCCCCACCATTATGATATTACTCTTTTCAATCTCTACTTCGTCTATTTGTTGTTTTTGCGAAACCCTTTTAAAATGGTTATACACCGCTACCGAAAGTATTTTTTTGGCATCATCTTGGCCAATAACATATTCATCTAAAAAAGCTTTAATTTCTTTAGGCTTCTTGATGGATAGTTTAAAATTTGACGTAGTTGTTTTGGGCAAAGGTGTGTTCGCTTCAAAGCGTCCTTGTTTTAGCCCTAGTTCTTGCGAAATAATATCTTGTGCATGTTCCACGCAGTTTTCGCAAATATGTCCTTCTTGCCCTGCTATTAAAATTTTGACCTCATCTCTTCCGCGTCCGCAAAAAGAACAGCGTAAATGACTTTGTTTTGCCATGTGTCTATTTTTTGTGCCGTTGTAGGCACAGCGTTAAAATATGTACTTTTATATAAAACCTACGAAACAAAAATACACGCTTTGTTTGTTTTAAGCGTGTATTAATGCAATAAGGACTGTATTTAATTACTAAAATTTAGGGCAAACGCTCCAATATTCCGTCAACAATGCCGTATGCTACTGATTCTTGGGCATCCATCCAATAATCCCTATCAAAATCTTTCATGATTTGTTCAACCGTTTTGCCACAGTTTTCTGCTAATATTTTTGCACCTAATTCTTTGGTTTTTTGAATTTGGTTTGCTTGAATTTCAATATCGGCAGAAGTAGCTTGGAAGTAACCGCCTATGCTAGGTTGGTGTATCATTACTTCACCATGTGGGTATATGAAACGACGCCCTTTCGTGCCTGCACTTAACAAAATAGAACCCATACTTGCTGCTAAGCCCATACAAATGGTACTTACAGGGCTTGTAATCAATTTCATGGTATCGTACATAACCATACCACTAGTAACTACACCTCCGGGACTATTGATAAAAAATTTGATTTCTTCACCCGGTTTGTCGGCCTCTAATAATAAAAGCTTGTTAACAATGTCTCTAGCACTTTTATCGTCTACTACTCCCCATAAGTACACGGCTCTTTTTTCAAAAAAGAGTTTCTCCATTTTTTTTACAATTCCAGGTTCGATTGGTTCTTGTATTTTATCAGTTTTTGGGGTTTCATCATCATCGTCCTCTAAAAGAAAAGGATTTAGCATATGTTTCGTTTGTTTCATTTAAATATTTTTTCAACTACTATAAAGGTTGTGTTGTTTTATGGTTGTGCTTTGCGCGGGTTGGTTAGCAATACTTCGTCAACCAATCCATATTCTTTCGCTTCTGTAGCTGTAAGCCAATAATCCCTATCGCTGTCTTTTGCTATAGTTTCGATATCTTTTCCAGTGTGAGTGGCTGTTATTTCGTACAATTCAGCCCGCAATTTTTTTATTTCTCTCGCAGTAATGGCAATGTCGGTAGCCTGACCACCAATTGCACCACTTGGTTGATGCATCATAATGCGACTGTGTTTTAAGGCGGTACGCTTGCCTTTAACACCGGCACAAAGTAAAATTTGTCCCATACTTGCAGCAATACCTGTACAAATAGTGCTTACATCGGGACTAATAAATTGCATACAGTCGTAAATGCCTAAACCCGCATACACACTACCTCCGGGACTGTTAATATACATCTGAATATCGCGCGTGCGATCGGTACTTTCTAAAAACAACAACTGTGCTGTAATGATGTTGCCAACATAGTCATTGATGCCTTCGCCCAAAAAAATGATTCTATCCATCATTAATCTGCTAAAAACATCCATTTGAGCCACATTCAGCGGGCGCTCCTCAATAATATAAGGGGTTAAACTTGTGGGGTTGAAGTGACTTTGATAATTGTGCAAAGTAGCACTGCTGATACCTTGGTGTTTTACGGCGTATTTTTCAAACTCTTTACCAATATTCATCTATTAAAATTTATGGCGTTGAAGGTAATTATTTTGACTGTTCAAATAGTGTGCAAAATAAAATTTGCCGACAGATTGGCGTATTTATTTTATGGCTATTTACTTGAAGGTTGTAAAAACGGTTAAGATGGCCGCTTTGTGTGGTAAGCAGGATGAAACTGCTGTAAAGTGCTTCGCAAAAAATCTCTATCTAAATGCGTGTATATTTCGGTGGTGGTGATGCTTTCGTGACCCAACATTTCTTGAACAGCGCGTAAGTCGGCACCGCCTTCTACTAAGTGTGTAGCAAAGGAGTGCCGAAAAGTATGTGGCGATATGTTTTTCTGAATACCCGCTTTTTGTGTTTGTTTCTTGATAATGTAAAAAATCATTACACGACTTAGTTGTTTACCACGATTGTTTAAAAACAAAATATCTTCTTGATGCTTTTGCATGTGTTGGTGTAAACGCACTTGTTCTTTGTATATGCGTATGTATTTCACCGCATCCGAGCCAATAGGTACAAGTCGTTCTTTGTTACCCTTACCCACTACTCTTATAAATCCGACATCTAGGTACAAACAACTAATTTGTAAATTGATCGTTTCAGATACCCGCAAACCGCAACTATACATGGTTTCTAAAATAGCTTTGTTTCGGCTTCCTTCATTAGTACTAAGGTCTATTTGCGCAATCATTTTTTCAATTTCGTTGAAAGCAAGTACATCTGGTAAATGGCGTTTGGTTTTTGGGGCTTCTAACAGTTCTGTAGGATTGGAGGAGGCAATTTGTTCTTGAGTACAATACCTAAAAAAACCTTTTAAGCCGGATATGATGCGTGCTTGCGACGTGGCCGTCATGCCCAATAAAGCAATCCATTGTACAAAGTTTTGTAAATCTTTTAGTTGAATATTTGCAGGGGTAAGCGTAACCGTTTGTAAGGCTAAATATTGTGTAAGTTTATCTACATCGTGTAAATAAGCTTCTACAGAATTGGGGCTGAGTGATTTTTCGAGTTGTAAGTACTGCTTAAATCCTTTTTTGTACACTTCCCACATAATTTTCTTTTTTACTTCTCCAAAATTAGGTACTTGGTAAATGCCCTAACCAACCAATTGGTGGAAGGTGCATTGCGAATAAAGGATATGGCTAAGTTTGATTGCCAATACGCCTTTACCCCAAAAAACCAACGGGTTGTGCCATAGTGCAACGAAACTTTAAAGTAAACATAAAACCGATAAGCAATCGCTTCTTATTTTGTTATAGCCATTACATTTGTAGTAAATGAAAAAAACGCTACCCGCTATTGTTATTTTGATATCTTTATCGCTACTCGGATTGTTAGCGTTGCAGTTTTCTTGGGTCAAAAACCTAACTACTTTACGACAAGAACAACTTAGCCAAAAGGTAAATGAAGCGGGTTATAGTGTTGCCGTTGAATTGTTTAATGGAGCAGCTAATAAGCCGGTATTTAAAATGCCAAAGCGTTTAGGATTGAGCCGATTGGGCGTTATTTCTTTAATTAAACCTCCAACAATCGATGAAAAGTTTACAGTAGAAGAGGTTAACGAAAAGTTGAAAAATGCCTTTACCAAAAGTGGATTGCATTTTTTGAAGTTTGAGTTTGCCATTACCAATAGCAACGGCGATATTGAAATGCAGAGCCCCAATTTCATTGCACAGTACGCCGATAGTGTCAACAACAAACAAAAATGGATAGCTATTGCCCCGGAAACGGCAACCGATTTGGAAGGCATAGGGCCATTTGAAAATTTAGCCATCGTGGTGCCCGATTTCAACAAACAAGTATGGCGTTCGTTGCAGTGGATGCTTGTGGGGGCATTGGTTTTTTCCATAATCATATTTACGGCCTTTTATGTTACCCTTCGTACACTGTTTAATCAAAAAAAGCTTAGTGAAATTAAAAGCGATTTCATTAACAATATGACACATGAGTTCAAAACTCCCTTGGCAACTATATCGTTAGCAGTAGATGCGTTAAGAAACGAAAAAGTTCAAAACGATAAAGAAAAAATGACCTATTTCGCAGGCATTATTAAAGAAGAGAATAAGCGAATGAACAAGCATGTGGAAACCATTTTGCAAGCAGCATTGAGCGAAAAACAAGAACTTCAATTAAA
>JAIXOS010000152.1 GCA_027486695.1 Chitinophagaceae bacterium
CAATTTTGAAATTTTAATTATAGATTATAAAATAATTTCGAATATTTCGTTGAGCTTAATGAGATTGAAGGTAATTATATTAGTTGTAATATAATTATGAAAAAATATCAATTTATTATTTTCTTATGTAGTATTTTCCTTTTAGGATGTATTGTAAAGCCTGAAATGTGGGGTGATGTAAAAATTGTGCCTTATGATTTGGCAGATTATGAATACACAAATACATACGCATACCCATGTGTTAGAGAAAAATTAGATACTCTAAATAATCGTAGGTATAATGACACGATTTCTTGGCGCTATAATTTCATTTTTGAAGGAAATTTGAAAGTAGATTTATTAGCTATCAAAAATCACGTCATCAATTTTGTTGATACGTTTCGTTATGTACAGGGGTGTAATTGTGCCAGCCTTGTAAATATTTACAAAACTTCTTTATTTACCGACAAGTCGGAAAAAGGTATAGATGGTAATATAAAGGAAGATCTTTTAGTTAATATTCATTATTTTCAAGACGCCCCCATATTAATTGGAATAAATGTATCCAAATATCAAGTTGTGTATTACAATTTTCGTTATTACAATCAAAACAAGCGAATACCTAAAAAAGGATATTATTGGTTAGAGAAATAGTAGTTGAAACTAAATTTTTGGGTTTTTCGCTCTTCAGGATGTTTGTTTTACGGCATCCCGAAGTACAGATAAACGGCATCTCTGATGCCTTGATGTACCCAACGTGGCTTAGATAATGATTATTTTAAGTCTATTTTTTTGCCTATGATGTTGCTTTTCATTTATTATTTGAAATAAATTATAATATCTATTGTTATTCCTGTTCCAATACTTCTGTAGTACAAGTTGAAGAATGGATAAACCGGCAGCTTGTGATGCCATCCTTATTGGCATGGAAAATTGCAGATGGCACAGCAGCTTTGTATTTACTTCGAGATGCGCAAGTGAACATTTTGAAAAGTGCGATTTTATGGATGGATAGCTGGTGGAAAATAATTGCCAAGTGAGTGAATTAATCATTTTATTAAATAACAAGCATATGCTTTGGAGAATCATACAAAAAATAAGGCGTTTTTTCTGGTGGCCAGTACTTATACTACTTACTTTACTATTTCTTATAATTGGGTTTTTAGGCCTTGTGGCGGTAGAAAATTACCTTAGTTATAGAGAGAGGCTGCACAATTGTTACGAATCTCCTACAATGAGTTATATGTATGTACATTTTGAAGGGTTTACTCAAGATGAACTACGGAACACCACCGTAAAGCACCATAAAAACGGCTTTTTAGTTGAAAGCTTTACCATTACGCCTAAATGCATGTTAGACAATTTGACCAAAACCAATTGTTTGTATTATTATTTCAGTTTAGATAACGTAATAATAGCGGATACCTATGAATTTGTTGTAGCTAATTACAAACCATACAGACTGTACAATATGGAAAAAACATTTGTTGGGGACTATTCTATGTTCTTTGCTTCCATGCAGATGTGTGTTTTAAATTCGTATACTATTAACGGTGTTAAATATCATTCTGACATAAATAACCAAACTACTCCTTGTTTTCAAAAAGATACTTTAATTGTAAAATAGTTATCCGCTCTTCGGGATGTTCGTTTACGGCATCCCGAAGGATAGATACCTAGGCATCTCTGATGCCCTACTTTTCAGATTATTATATCTTCCATGTTGAGCCTTGTTTAAAAGCGGACTGGCTGCCGGATGCAACGGGCTTGGTGCGCATCCTGCAAGGTGCGTACTGAAGCGATAGCGCAGCCCAACGCAGCAAAAAAAAAAAAAAAAAAAGGCTGTCAAAGTTGACAGCCCCTAGTAACAATTGCTTATAATAGGTTGACAGATTAACTTACCGTAGCTCCTGCCGCAATAGCAGTTGCCGGTTGTACAAAATGCAGTTGGCCATTTGCGTCTTCTGCCATGAGTATCATGCCATTGCTTTCAATGCCGCGCATTTTACGGGGGGCAAGGTTGGTAACTACCGTTACTTGTTGGCCAATAATATTTTCAGGTGCAAAGTGCAACGCAATACCACTAACAATGGTACGTGTTTCGGATCCTAAGTCAACAGTGAGTTGCAATAATTTGTCGGCTTTGGCTACTTTTTCGGCGGCTACTATGGTACCAATACGTAAATCAATTTTAGCAAAATCGTCGAAAACAATCGTGGGCTTGGTGGCTACAGTAGCAGGTGCTTCGGTAGTGGTGGTGGTAGGTTGCGTAGTGGTTTCGGGTGTCGTGTGCATACTTGCTGCTTTGGCTTTTAATTTGAGTAATTGGGCTTCTATTTCTTCGTTTTCTATTTTTCTAAATAGGAGTTGCGGTTCGCGTAGGCTATAGCCCACTTTCAGCAATTGGATGTTGCCGGCATTTTTCCATTCCAACATTTTGTCTACCACTTTCATCATGTGGCACAACTTTTTAGCTGTAAACGGTAAAAAAGGATGGCTTAAAATGGCTAAGTTGGCGGTTAGTTGTAAGCAAATATGCAAGCAATTGTCTATTAATTGTTGGTCGGGAACTAGCGGTAGGCTACCATCTTTCGGTACTTTTTTCCAAGGTTCCTTTTCTTGCAAATATTTGTTTCCTTTTCGCGCTAAGTCTATCACATCGTACAGGGCCTCTCTAAACTTATAGCCTTCTATTAATTGGGTGATTTTAGCAGCCGAGTTGTTGATGTCTACAATCA
>JAIXOS010000069.1 GCA_027486695.1 Chitinophagaceae bacterium
CGACTCGCTAAAAAAATCGCCCCACTTGAGCATTTACCATACCGCAACTACCCACATGCCTTACTTGTTTGAACAAAAGCCTTTGTACGAAAAATTGTTCGACAAAAAAATCAAAACCATGTCGGTGAGCAGTAGCATTAAATCCACACTAAAAAAATGCAAAAGCGTGCTCACAACCTTTATGTTTTCGGACGATTGTTTACGCAATTTTTTTAAAGAATATGCCAAACGACCTTCTTTTAACAATACCATCTTTTTCATTACCGGCGATCACCACATAGGTTCTTTCCCTACCACTTGCGAAATAGACGAATACCATGTGCCCCTGATTGTATATTCGCCCATGCTAAAAGCCCCTAAGCGCTTTTTATCGGTCAATTCGCACAATAATTTAGCGCCAACCATTACTTCTTTATTGTTTCGAAATTATCCCTTACCACACAAACCCACACAAGTACATTGGATGGGCGACGTGCTTGACACTTTTGCCGGATTCCGTAATCAACAATCCATGCCTTTTATGTCGTGGAGTAGAGATATAGAAGACTATATTTATAAGGATTACATGCTATCTTACGGGCAATTATACAAATTGACTCCTAAGTTGCTATTAGAAAAATGCAAAAACGATTCTATTCAAAAACATATGGAGCAATTGTTGAAAAACTTCAAAAACATCAACAATTATGTATGTAGCAACAATAAATTGTACAATGAATCAGCTAATTCGCTGCCCGGGATCCGTACATTACTATACAAATACACCGATACTACCTTACGTAAAATGTATGCCAACACATCAGATACCATGTTAATACCCGACTTGGAAGTGCCGCGAAAATATCGGTATTTGTATGTTGAAGTAGAGGCCGATGTGGATCTTGAATCTAACGAAGTAGACCACCATCCATCGCTTAGTTTGGCTTTGGTAGACAATACCAACCACAGCAATGCGTATTTGTATTGGACCAATAAAGATTTAGCATCCCTTACCAAATCCGATTATGTACTGCACCAATGGAACCATATTTCTACCAACGATATGTTTACACTGAACGACTACGCAAAGGTTAAAAACCTGGTTTTCAAAACCCTTATTTGGACCGATCAGCCATCTATGCATTTTAAGATGAAGCAACTCAATGTGCGTATTTATGGCGTAGGTAGCGCACAATAAACAATTTTAACTTTCGTTTTGGGCATATAAGTCAGGTATTTTTTGTGTCAAATCCATAAGTATTCTATTAATCGACCGATTAGTGGGATATTTGCCGTTGTTTGTTAACTCAATCTTATGTCGCAACATTCGCCTCAAATTTTCCATACCACCAATCCTTCTCGTTGGCAGCGTATCAAATGGAGTTCCCGTATTGTACTCGTTATTGCTGCGGTCATGTTTGTTTTTTTTGGTATTGCAGTGGCTACCTTAACCAATTCTGAACTCAATATTTCGGGCAAAGCCACCAAAAAATTGTTAACCGATACCAGCAAACTATATACAAGTAGTGCATTAGAAAAAAAATACAAAGGCTTTAGAAAGTTTATTGACGATAAATGGGCTAAAAATAGTCGCTTAGGAAGGTACGACAACAATAACCCAATTACCGATTCGCTCTTCGGCGATTCTGTTGGCATTCGTGCCGCCTTTTACGTGGCATGGGATCCGCAAAGTTTTTACTCCCTCAAACGCAATATTGGCAAAACCAATTTGGTATTGCCCGAATGGTTTTTTATTGATGGCAAAGCCGATACATTGATAACCAATATCGATAAAAAAGCATACGACATCATCAAAGCTGCTAAAGTAAAAGTGATGCCTTTGTTATCGAACAATTTCAACGGCAAATTCAGTGGCGATGCCTTGCACCGGATATTTACCAACAAAGCCAAACAAGATAAGCTGATTGATGATGTAATTAAACAATTGGAACGATTTAAGTTTACGGGTATCAATGTGGATTTTGAAGAATTGAAAGAAGACAAAAATGAAAACCTCAGTGGCTTTCAAAAAAATTTATACGAACGGTTGCATGCTAAAGGTTTTTTGGTTACCCAAAACGTATCGCCTTTTAACGACGATTACAATTATAAAGAACTCTCCAAATACAACGATTACATCTTTTTGATGGCGTACGACGAGCACAACGAAAGCACCAAGCCCGGGCCTGTGAGTAGCCAAAAATGGATAGAAGCCGCAGTAGCGGAATTGGCTACACACGTACCTACCGGAAAAATTATTTTAAACATGGCTGCTTATGGTTACGATTGGGATCAAAAAGGCCATGTAACCGACTTAACTTACCAACAAGCATTGGTAACTGCTCGTGAAAGCGAAGAAATAATCAATTTCGATAACAATACATACAACCTCAATTACAAGTACTACGACAGCAATGATAGCATTCACGAGGTGCATTTTGTAGATGCCGCTACCAACTTTAACACCTTGCGCTTTGCTACAGAATATGGTTTAGCCGGCACCGCCGTTTGGCGTTTGGGCGCCGAAGATGCCCGTTTGTGGAATTTTTACAACCTCCCCATGACCAAACAGGCACTTAATAACTACGACTTCAGCAAAATGCAAGTTGTCAACAGCATCGGCGATGTAGATTATATTGGCGAAGGCGAAATACTCGACTTGGCTGCTACCCCTTCGCCGGGGCATATTTCTACCGAAATAGATAATGAAGAATGGCTTATCACCGAAGAAACTTACGATAAACTACCCTCTAGCTATGTAATTCGCAAATTGGGTAAAACATCGGCTAAAAAATTGGTACTCACGTACGATGATGGCCCCGACCCGGTATATACCAAACAAATTCTTGATACATTAGCCTATTATAAGGTTCCGGCAACTTTTTTTGTGGTGGGCTTTATGGCCGAAAACAATATTCCGCTTGTAAAACGCATTCTGCGCGAAGGACACGAAATTGGCAACCATACCTTTACGCATCCGGATATGAGTAAGGTAAGCAAGCAACGAGCCTTGCTAGAAATGAATGCCACCCAACTGTTAATTGAATGCATTACCGGCCGCAGCACCATTATGTTTCGTGCGCCCTTTAATGCCGATAGTGAACCCGGTAGCGATGCGGAGTTGGTGCCTGTAGCCCTGAGCCGAACGCAAAACTACCTTACCATTGGCGAAAGCTTGGATCCCGAAGATTGGGAAAAAAACGACCGACCCGATTTTAATGCCGACACTATTTTAAATCGCATCATTGCCGCATACAATTTTCACCTAAGCAATGGCGATAGTGCCAATATTATTTTACTACATGATGCCGGTGGCGATAGAACCGAAACAGTGAAAGCAACCGGTATGATTATTCGGCACTTTAAAAAAATGGGCTACACGTTTACTACCGTTGCCGATTTGATGCACAAAACCCCTAACGAAGTAATGCCCCCCGTAGCAAAGGGCAGTGGTTACTACTTGATTCAAATTTCTGCATTGCTATTCGAAGTGGGCTATTGGATTAGCAACCTCTTTTTTACCCTTTTCATGACTTTTGTAGTGTTAAGCGCCATTCGCTTGTTGGTATTAGCGATATTGGCCGTTTTGCAAAAAAGAAAAGAAAAAGGCTTACAGCAATTGGCTAATACAATACCAAATACACCTGCACAAGAATGGCCTTTGGTATCTATTATTGTACCCGCTTACAACGAAGAGGTAAATGCAGTTAGTAGTTTACAAAATTTATTCCGGTGTACTTACCCCAATTTTAATATTGTGTTTGTGGACGACGGCAGTAAGGACAACACTTTTGCCAAAGTATCTGAAGCCTTTGCTCAGCATTCGGGCATACAATTGCTTACCAAGCCAAATGGTGGCAAAGCCTCAGCGCTCAATTATGGAATAGCCAATACAACTGCACAATACGTGGTGTGCATTGACGCAGATACCAAGTTGGTGCCCAATGCCGTAAGTATGCTGATGGAAAACTTCTTTGCACCCACCAAGGGTAAGCCTATTGGTGCGGTAGCCGGTGCTGTAAAAGTGGGTAATACCATTAATTTATTAACCAATTGGCAAAATATAGAATACATTACCAGTCAAAATTTTGATCGCAAAGGATTTGCTTATGCAAATGCTATAACCGTAGTACCCGGGGCTATTGGCGCCTTTTCTAAAGAAGCCATTGTACAAGCCGGAGGGTTTACAAGCGATACCTTGGCCGAAGATTGCGATATTACCATCCGCATTTTGCGAGCAGGTTACCATATTGCCAACGAACCGCGCGCACTCGCCTTTACCGAAGCCCCCGAAACCCTCAAACAATTTTTGAAACAGCGCAAACGCTGGAGTTTTGGGGTTATGCAAACTTTTTGGAAGCACCGAGACACCTTATTTAATCAGCAATATGGTAGCTTGGGATGGGTAGCCATGCCCGATATTTTGTTGTTTAAATACATCATTCCACTATTTGCCCCCTTGGCCGATGCGCTAATGCTCGTTGGTTTGCTAACCGACAGTCGAGGTCTTATATTGCAATATTATTTATTGTTTACGTTGGTTGATGTAGTTATTGCGGCGCTGTCCTTTGTGTTTGAAAAAGAAAACCTCATGAAGCTGTTTTGGCTATTGCCACAGCGAATTGTATATAGGTGGTTAATGATGTTGGTATTGTTCCAATCGCTACGTAGGGCCATCAAAGGCGAATTGCAGCATTGGGGCGTACTAAAACGCACCGGCAACGTAAAAGATATTACTGTGGCCGAAGCCTAGCATTTAGGTAAATAGGCGCTAGAACCGGATAGCATAGCTAATGCTTTTTGAACTTATACAACCCATTGGTAATAAAGCATCCGCCAAAAAAGGGCAATAATTTAACCAACAAATGAGTGGTAAATCGGCTGATGCATAATGCCGCACCAGTCCCAATTTGTATGCACAAAAACACATTTTAGGCTACACGGTAGCCTTGATATTTGTATGAGCCATAGGCCGGTACTACGTATGTGGCGGCATGGGCGTTGGCACCGTTCAACTGTAGTAACCTTGATGCAACAACTTTACAGAACGAAAACCACCAAACAATTGACTTTAATGCGCCGGTATATCCACCACACCCCACCATGCTTACTCAACGATGGTAATGTTCTTGCGCTTGTAAATAACGGATTGCCCTTCAACCGATACTACATATAATCTACTATTACCTAAGGTAGTCAGTTGTACCGGAATGGTATTTTGACCCTTTTGTGTGGTTACATTTTTACTAAATATCGTTTTACCGGTTACCAACTCTACTACTTTTATTTGCACATTGGTATTGGCATCGCTCATAAAGCTGCAATTAAAATGGGTTTTTGCAGGGTTGGGAAACAATTGAATATCCCTTGACTGTAAACCCACTAAATAGGCTTTCTCGTCCTTCAAAAAGCCAATATTTGATAGCGTATTTACCACATTAATGGTGCTGCCATTGGTATTTTCAATATTAAATACAATAGAGGTAATATCCGACGCATCTATTGTTTGCTGTGGATATGCCTTACTTGTAAACTCAGATAAAGCAATCAAATATTCGGCAGGCACACTTTTAAGTGGTAGCACTACTGAGTATTGGTTTTGCCAATCTTTGATGCTGTTTTTCACTAGTGTAATGCGTAGTTGATTACCACCGCTTGCCGTTAGCCGTAAGGTTTTGTAAGCATTCAAGTTTTCGGCAACACCACCACCTTTCAATAATTTGGCTACGGTTACATAATTTGATGTTTGCGCATCCACCAACACATTTCTCAGCACAGGCAGTTCTACATCTTGTGCTATTCGATTAACGCTATTGGAAACCAAAAACTTATTAAGTTGGGTAGTGGTTTTATCATAAGCTACGCTCCATGCGCCATCGCCTGCATACACAAGGTCTTGCACATCGGCATCAGTTGTTTGCAAACGAATGTCGCTTTCATAATAATCTTTCATAGGAATGGCAATTTGTGTAGTTCCAAAAGGCTGTAAAGCCACCGAAACATTACGGTTAGATAGAGTAGCCAGTTCGTTTACTTTGTCGTTCAAGCGAATACTGGCGTTGGTGCTTGCCGTTAGGTTGTTGATATTGAGTAATAAATTACTGCCTTCGCGCTTAAAATCGGTTATATACATAGTAGGATTAGAGCGGGGTGTAGTAGCGGCATACACCGGTGCTATTGCTAGTGCATTGTCGATAATGGCTATTAATAAATCTGTGACCAAATGTGGCACGGCAGCCCATAATTGAAAATTATACATCAATTCATCGCCTGTATAATCGGCTGTTAACCAATTACTTTGACAGGTAAACCCTTTTTTGTCAGTTGCTGTACTTAACGAAAAACTAGTTGCATATTCAATATTGCCCTCCGCCCTTTGCAATGTATAACGAACAAAGCGCAAACCTTTATAATAAAAATCTGTTATGCCTAATAATTTGGCACCTCTCAAGCGATCGCAGATGGGTTTGGTGTGGGTATAAATATCGCCATTTGTTTTGGTGGCAAAAGCTACAGCCCTACAAACATTTTGTTGGGTATAATCGTACGAAAGCACGGATTGTGCATTCGTGAAGGTGGTTAAGTCGGTTGGGGAAGTATTGTATATATTGTACAAGGAATCTAAAGCACTTCCTTCTAAAAAAGCATCTATTGATACATCTACTAAATTGCCCAAAACATTTTTGACAGGAGGAGTTGAAATACCCAATACTTGCTGTTGCTTAAGATGTTGGTTACGCTTAACTAATGGATAATTGCGGTATTCAATACGTCCATTAAGATTGTTCTGAGCTTTTTGTAGCACGCGCTTTACCAATACATCACCCAAGCTTTTACTCTCTACGCCCCCTGTATTACCTGAAAATACAAGTTTGCCGTCATCTGTTAAATCGGGAATGCTATCTAAATTTTTGACACATTGTTTTGATTGTAAGGTAAAATACAACAGCAAATCATTAAAATCGTGGTCGCAATTGCTCAAATCGCGCTTAATATCTTCAAACCCTATTACAATGCGCCCATTCGTGGGATCGTTTAATAATACCGTATGTTTTTTTAGCAAAGTGTCTTTTTCAGGATTTAGCTTACTGTTCGAATACAATTTCCATAAGCCATTAGTTGGGGTACTGCCATTCCAACCGTCGGCTAACAACACCAATCCGATACCCGTTTTGGGAGGAAAATTACCCAAATACACCTTGTCGCCAGGTCGCAAATCACCTCCAAACCCAACTTTAGATGCGTTAGGAAAAATAATTTTAATATTACTATTGCTTGGCGCTACAATTGGCGAGTCGGTATGGTAAGTATAATAGCCTAAAACGTTTCGATAACCGGCTCCTTCATCTACAAAAGTTATCCAAACATCTGTTTCGCAAGTTAAATTAAGTGCTTCTACCCGGCCATCGGAAATCAGTCCGGGATTGTAAACCGGTACTTTTTTAGATTCGGGCAACGATGCGGCAATTTTAGCCAAAAACTCACTCGTTAAACTATCCGGACTTACCAAATAATTGGGCTTGCCTTGGCTATTGTACGTACCTAAATAGCTAAATTGTGCATGTAATGGCAAACTGCATATACCAAAAAGGCACGCAAAAAAAAGTAAATATTTCATTTTCATACAATTCATTTTTTGGCTTGGGCTGCTAATAAAACTAAATAAATACCATGCCCCTATTTTATCTATTGATAATCAATATGTTTTATTAATCAAACATTAGCGAATGGTCTATTATTTAGACAATTTTCCAAATTGTAGACGATTATTGCTAATTTTTTAGCAATTTAATCAACAAAATTCAAAAGATTTAACTGTATTTTCTTCACCTGAAAAGGTGGTTTTTTTATATACAATAATTTTTTTACAATATTCTGTAAATTCCTAGCAGTGCCACAACTAACCAGCATCTGATCTAGATAGCACAGGTTACTATCCCAAAACAGTTACTTCTTAATCATACGATTATAGCAACCATTACCTCCAGCAATCAATTTAATGCTACATGTATTAATAAAGCTATTGCAAACGCTATATTTGCCGTATTGACTATTGATTAACTTATGGGACAAAAAAAATTAATTCGCTTCGAGGCCATCAAAAGTTTTGCCAATGTACTTGAGTATCCGGAAAACATGGTTGGTCAATGGCATGCCTTTTTTAACAACCAACAGCCTATTACACTTGAACTTGCTTGTGGTAAAGGCGAATATGCTGTAGGGTTGGGTAGATTGTATAACAACCGAAATTTTATAGGTATCGATATCAAAGGCAATCGTATTTGGCGTGGCGCGAGTATTGCTTTACAAGAACAATTAACCCATGTGGCATTTATTCGTTCTCATATAGACAAAATTACCAATTACTTCAGTGCAAATGAGGTAGCTGAAATTTGGATCACTTTTCCCGATCCTCAACTGCGTTTGTCGCGCTTTAAAAAAAGACTTACCCACCCCAAATTTTTGCGCTTGTACCAGCAAATTTTGCAACCCAATGGTCGTGTTCATTTAAAAACAGATAGTCCTGATTTGTATCATTTTACCAAAACAGTTATCAACTTATTTCAACTAGAGTTGTTAGTAGACTATGATCATGTGTATCAACAATCCAATTTACCAAGTGAACTAACCATCAAAACCCACTACGAAGGACTTGATATTGCTCAAAGCAATCGCATACATTACCTACAATTTACTATAAACAAACCCTTACCTACGCATTTAGACGATATTTTAAAAGCAATTGTACATGACCAAGTCACTGATAGAACATGAGGATTTTTATTATGACATCAACGGCTATATGGTGTTAACAGAAAAATACCATTTGCAAAAAGGCTATTGCTGTGGATTGGGTTGCAGACATTGCCCCTACGATTTTGAATCGGTTCCTGAACCACAAAAAAGTCGGCTTTTGGAACAGCAACAACCCCAAACACCTCCTACCTCAGCCCCCGCCTCTTAACCGATACTACCAACACATCAGTTTTGACAATATGAAAAACAACACATTGAAAACTGTTTTGCCTAGTGGTAATGTAGACAAACACCTTTATTTTGAACAAGTATTCCAAATAATTGCACAAATTCCTAGCGGAAAAGTGACTACTTATGGAGCCATTGCCAACTGTTTGGGTACAAAAAGTGGTGCCCGAATGGTTGGTTGGGCGTTAAAAGCTAGCATTCAACAACCTCATTCGCTGCCTGCACACAGGGTGGTAAACAGACAAGGCCTCCTGAGTGGAAAAATGCATTTTGCTACCCCAACTACTATGCAAACCCTGTTAGAAAAAGAAGGCATTGTTGTGGAAAATGACCAAATAGTGCATTTTGATCGCCATTTTTGGAATCCGGCAAATGCTGAATAGCTTAGCAACTACTTAAAAGTGGTAACCATACGTTAATCAAACGCTGTATTGATTGGCATAACTTGTATTTGCCAAAAAACTACTGTTTATTTGTAAAAAAAATACATGAGCCTTACCATACATACCCAGCAACTTGTAAAAACCTACAAAGGCCGAACGGTGGTGAAGCAAGTATCTATTCAAGTGCAACAGGGCGAAATTGTTGGGTTGCTTGGCCCCAACGGCGCCGGAAAAACGACCACTTTTTACATGGTGGTTGGCTTAATTAAACCCGACGAAGGAAAAGTGTTTTTGAACGACCAAGATATTACCAAATTGCCCATGTACAAAAGGGCTCAAATGGGCTTGGGTTATTTGCCTCAGGAAGCGAGTGTATTTAGAAAGTTAAGCGTGGAAGATAACATTATGGCGGTGTTAGAAATGACCAAGCTGAACAAGCAACAACGAGCCGAAAAACTAGAAAGTTTGCTATCAGAATTCAACTTACACCATGTTCGAAAAAACAATGGCGATAGCTTGAGCGGTGGCGAACGCAGACGTACCGAAATTGCGCGGGCATTGGCAGTAGACCCCAAATTCATCCTACTCGATGAACCCTTTGCCGGAGTTGACCCTATTGCTGTTGAAGACATTCAAAGTGTTGTAGCCAAATTGAAGTATAAAAATATTGGCATATTAATCACCGACCACAATGTAAATGAAACATTGTCTATATGCGACAGGGCTTATTTACTCATTGAAGGTAAAATTTTTAAACATGGCACCGCTGAAGAACTAGCCGAAAACGAACAAGTGCGTAGGTTGTATTTAGGTACCAATTTTGAATTAAAAAGAAAAGATTGGATTATTGATATGGGCAAAAATCACGCTGCCGATGCGCTTACAACAAGCGATTCTCTTATAAAAGAAGCTACCAATACACCTGCCGAGGAATAATACTTTAATCAACCAATAAGAAAATAAAACCAACATGCTTACTTACAAAACAGCCCGCTTTTGGTAAAAGCGGGCTGTTTTGTATACAGAAATGATAACTAAACGCTATAAAGCATTACATAGGTTTTGCGGCTTTTGCAGCTTCCTTTTGTCGGTTCTGAATGTCTTTAAATTTTTTCCAATTTTCTTGTCCGGCAATTTCTATAATTTTTTTGTTGCGCTCATTATTAATGGCACTTTTTTGCTTGTACGCTGCCTCATCTACTGTTTTCAATTCTGCTAACTGCGCATCGGTTAACCCAATCGCTTTTAAGCTAGTAGCTAATTCTTCCTCTTGCTTCAATTTCAGTGCTTGTTTTTCTTCTTTGCTTAGCGGCGTTGCAGGTGGGGGCAATTTTGCATAGTCATCTCTTTGTTTTTTTTGGGTATCTCTTACCTTTTTAAGTACTTCCTTGGTTAATAATGTTTCTAATTTACCTTTTACTTCATCATCTATTGCCTTTACTTTAGTGCGTGCATCCAATTCTTCCGCTTTAATTTTTGCTACTTGTTCGTCGGTAATGCCCGCTTCTTTGTAAGCAGCCGCCAACTCCTCTTCTTGTTTCAAACGGATTTTTTCTTTTTCCTCCTTACTCATTGGCGCCGGTGGTGGGGGCGGCGGCGTAGTTTGAGCTACTGCAATCGACGTAATTGTTACGCTAGCTAGCATAACGAGCCATTTTCTGTTCATGGTTTTTTGTTTTATGGTTGTTGTTTTAAAAAAAGAAATGCTGTAGCCAAATTAATGAAATACCACAATAGTAAGTCTAAAAGATTGTTAATTAACGCATTAAAGTAACATAACACCTCCTTAGTCATCTGTTTGTAAGGCATCAATCTCCACAAAAAATAGTTCTTTTAACAATTTTTAGGAGCTCAACTTCCAGATTTTCAAACAAGGCTTGAGTCCCGCCATTCGTTATTACTCCGCCACAAACGCCAAGCACAAGCCCTCAGCGGGGTAGCCACTGCTGTCGGGGCTATTGGCCCGGCGTCTGTATCTTTGAGCAACAATTTAAAAAACAATATCCCTCTTAAAAAAGAATAATTTTGTAGCGTCAGCATTCTTCAAAACACATTGCCCAACATGCCTCCTGTTAGTGAACCATCGCACAACTTACTACCTATTACATGAACCATTTATCAAAACAAATAGTAACAACTTATGGCACCAACCGTATTGCTTATTACCGCTTGGGCAGTGGCAAACAGTGGGCTGTTTGTTTACATGGTTATGGACAATCGGGTACTGTTTTCAACTGTTTTATGCCGGCAATTGCCGCTTCCTACACATTCATTGTTATTGAATTGCCACACCATGGACATACCGAATGGGTGCAACATTTGCCCATGCAACCGACCGATTTAATGCAAATCATTGAATCCATCATACCCCCAAAAACAGTGTTTACCCTAATTGGCTACAGTATGGGTGCACGCATAGCACTATGCTTGCTACAGCAATACCCAAAATCCATCAACCAAATAATATTACTAGCACCCGATGGCGTTCACAACAATGTGTGGCAATGGTTAAGTACCCAAACCAACTTCGGCAACCAACTTTTTAAATACTTCATGTTACAAGTCAATTGGCTGCCTTGGTTGGTTACGCAATTAGGTAGTTGTCGCTTACTCAATCCATCAATAACCCGATTTGTGTTATTCAGTATTGCCACTAGACCTCTACGAGCATTGCTATACCATCGTTGGACCACCATGCGCTTATTTTGGCCCAATCAACAGCGCTTGCAACACGTGGCCAAACAATATGCAATTCCAATTACCTGCTTTTTGGGCTTGCACGATCGGGTTATTCCGGCGGCAACCAATGCACGTCGCTTGCTTTCGCTTTTTCCATATGCCCATATTCAATATTTACCTGCGGGGCACCAAATACTTAAACCAGCTTTTGTGCCACAGATAGTTGCGGCGCTTTTACACTAAAAACTGTTTCTTTGTGTATATGTGGTGGCATTATTATAGTTTCATTACCGGTTTATTATTTGTGGTATACGCGGTATTAATCTGTTTGTATCGTTATTGGTTTGTACAGCAACGTCCTTTTATTTTACCCCATTACCACCAACCCCAAACCAGCTTTTCTGTCATTGTGCCTGCCCGCAACGAAGCGGCGAATATTGGCGCTTTGTTACATAGTTTACTGCAACAACAATACCCCTCCGACTTATGGGAAGTAATTGTTATTGATGATTTTAGTACCGATGATACAGCTGCTATAGTACAGCAAATGAGTACGCAACATCCCAATATTCGCCTGATGCAATTATCGCAATGGGTACAAATACCGCTTAATGCATACAAAAAAAAAGCAATTGAATTGGCTATTGCCCAATCTAACAATGAATGGATTATTACTACCGATGCCGATTGTACCATGCAGCCACAATGGTTATGTTACTACGATGCCTATATACAACAACGGCAGCCTGTTTTAGTAGCTGCACCCGTTATTTTTTCTAGTTCCGGCTCAGTATTAGATACTTTTCAAGAAATAGATTTTATGACCATGCAGGGAGTTACTGTTGCAGCAGTATCGGCAGGCGTTCACAGCATGTGTAATGGCGCCAATTTGGCTTATCAAAAAAAAGCCTTTGAGGCGGTTAATGGATTTAAAGGCATTGATACTATTGCAAGCGGCGATGATATGCTGCTGATGAATAAAATTAAAAACCAATTCCCCTCTCAAGTAGGCTACCTATATGCCCAAAAAGCAATTGTACAAACAGCCCCTATGGACACTTGGATGGGCTTTTTAAATCAACGAATTAGATGGGCTAGCAAAGCCGATAAATATCAAGACAAGAGCATTTTTGCAGTGTTGTTCCTGATGTATCTGTTCAACTTACTGGTTTTTCTAATGCCTTTTGTGGCTTTGTTTGCTAACCAACTTTGGTTAATTTGGTTGGGTGTACTAGCGCTAAAAACAATGGTGGAAGCTAGTTTTGCTTTGCCTATGGCTCGTTTTTTTGGGGTTCAACTACCCTTTTGGTGTGTCTTTCTACAATACCCACATATCAGTTATATGGTATTGGCAGGTTGGCTTGGTAAATTTGGTAAATACCAATGGAAAGGTCGACAAGTAACGTAAAGCACGCTATTTGCCCGAAAAACGCACCGTACCCGACCAAGTATTTGATGCCTTCTTAACAGAAGTTACCGTAATTGTGGCTATGCATGCCCAACCAATTGGAATGCCGGTAACCACGAAATTATTCGTACTTAATTTATTGGTAATTGATTGCGTATAAAAAGTAGCATTCGTAATTTCATTTTGCCCTACCACTTTTACAATTACACCATCACTAGGCATAGCAGATGTTACTTTTACCTCTATCGGCAATCCATTACCAAGCGGCTGCGGCATAAGGGTAGTGCCCGTTGCAGGCGTGGTTATCACTACAAGTGTTTCTTCTTCTGCAGGTGCAGGGGTACTTTTTTTGC
>JAIXOS010000363.1 GCA_027486695.1 Chitinophagaceae bacterium
CTATAGCGATATTCTACCTAGAGATGTTAATGTGCAATCGCACCTTACCAAAAACATCGTTTTAAACATTCCCATTCTTTCTGCAGCAATGGACACAGTTACCGAAGCCAATCTGGCAATAGCCTTGGCTCGCGAGGGTGGTCTAGGTATTTTGCACAAAAACATGAGCATTGAAAAGCAGGCAGAACAAGTACGCAAGGTAAAGCGTAGCGAAAACGGCATGATACTAGACCCGATAACGTTGTTGGTGGATGCTACAATTGGCGATGCGCTTCAGTTAATGAAAGAAAATAAAATTGGCGGTATTCCAATTGTTGACAACAATAACTTATTAGTAGGCATCTTAACCAACCGCGACTTACGCTTTGAGACTTCGAACCGAAGCAAAAAGGTAAAAGAAGTAATGACAAGCGAAAACCTCATTACCGCCCCTGAAGGCACCGACCTAAAAATAGCAGAACGCATTTTACAGCAGTACAAAATTGAAAAATTGCCTGTTGTTACTGCCGATGGCAAACTGTTGGGCTTAATTACCTACCGAGACATCTTGCAACGCCGTCACAATCCAAATGCAGTTAAAGACCAATATGGTCGCCTATTAGTAGGCGCGGCTCTTGGCATTACAAAAGATATGCTAGATAGAGCAAGCGCTTTACTCCACGTTGGCGTAGATGCGGTAACACTAGACAGCGCACATGGACACAGCAAAGGCGTACTAGATGCGCTACAATTGCTTCGCAAAAATTTCCCAACCTTACAAATCATTGCCGGAAATGTTGGTACCGCCGCAGGAGCACTGGCCCTAGCACAAGCAGGCGCCGATTGTGTAAAAGTGGGCATTGGCCCGGGTTCCATCTGCACTACCCGTATTGTAGCCGGAGCTGGCGTACCGCAGTTAACTGCCGTAATGGAAGCTAGCAGTGCATTAAAAGGTACCGGAGTACCTTGTATTGCAGATGGGGGAATTCGCTATACCGGAGATATGGTAAAAGCTTTGGCTGCAGGAGCCAATGTAGTAATGATGGGAAGTGTTTTTGCTGGTGTAGAAGAAAGCCCGGGAGAAACCATCATTTACGAATCGCGTAAGTACAAAACCTACAGAGGCATGGGCAGTATGGGAGCCATGAGCCAAGGTAGTAGCGATAGGTATTTTCAGGACGTAGAAGACGGTATCAAAAAGTTGGTGCCAGAGGGTATTGAAGGCCGCGTAGCCTACAAAGGAAGCCTGAACGAAATTGTATATCAATATGTAGGAGGCCTTAGAGCTGGCATGGGCTATTGCGGTGCCAAAAACATTGAAGCGCTGCAAAATGCCACTTTTGTACAAATTACCAATGCAGGTATGAAAGAGAGCCATGCACACGACATAGACATTACCAAAGAGGCCCCGAACTACAGTAGGAAATAAATTTCAAATTCTCAATTTAGCAACTACTCCAACTTACATTTTCTTATAAACAAGCAACGGAGTTCCAAAATACTGGAACTCCGTTGCTTGTTTATATCATTGCACAAAATGGTATCCTGCTTTTCTTTCTTTTATCTTTTTAATCGAGAAGCAATTCTTTTAACATCATCTGCTACATACTTATTACCCATTCTTTGCGCTCTTTTGTACCACTCTAGGGCTTTTACATCATCTGCTGGAGTGCCAAACCCATTTTCGTAAAGTGTACCTACCGACTTAGCCGCTTCGGCACTACCTATTGGCAATCCATTGGCCGATGCTTTTACATACCAATCCATGGCTTTTTCATAATCTTGTGGCACGCCTTGCCCTTCGCTGTATAGTTTACCTAATTCGTGCATCGATTTGTATTTGGCAGCACTATTTGTTTTGGTGGTAGCAGCTTTTTCCCAAGTTGCGCGAGCCTCATCAAAATTATTTGCTTTATAAAAATCGAAGCCTTTATTGTACAATTCATCGGCGGAAGCATTTGCTTTAACACCCGCAATTACCGTATTGGTATACACTACGGTATTGGGATTGGTATTTGCCTTTGTTTCGGCTATAGTAGAAGATGCTGTGCTTGCAGCCGAAGTGGTAGCCGGCGTACTTGCCACTCTTGAACGTATTGTAGTAGCGGGCGTGCTTGTAGGAACCGATTTTATTAACAATAGGGCGGCTAATTTTTTATTCATCGATGAGTCGCCCATTTCTTTACCCTTATTGTACCAATCTTGGGCTTTTTTGAGATCTTTATCTACTCCAAGTCCATTCTCAAACAAATTACCCACCAAGCCATTCGCCTCCGGAACTCCTTTGATAGCCGCTACTTGGTATAGTTCCAATGCCTTGGTATAGTCTTGCGGCACCCCTAATCCTTTTTCGTACAAGATGCCTAATTTTTTATTGGCTACTGCACTACCCAATTTATCGGCTGCTTCCCAGTTTTGGCGAGCACAATCGTAGTTGCCTTCCACAAAACAAGCGTCGCCTTTGGCCAATATACCTTCGGCACTAATAACAGAAAAGGAAGTTTTGGCTGGCGCAATAGGTGTGTCTAATTTAGATACTACTATATTAGCAACAGGCGAAGCAATTGCGGTATTGCTAGGAAGGTAGCTTCCGGCCAAAGGACGAACATTACTACCTAGTTTGGCAACAGCATCTTGGGTTTTTGTAGCAGTTAATGCTACTATTTTTGCAGACATTTCGCGTGCTTTGTCGTAATCTTTTGCGTACTTGGTATAATATATAAGTTGATAATTGTAATTATTCAGCAATGTGCTTTTGTTGATTTCGGCGCCTCTTTTTTGGTTCAGAAGAAAATTATTATAGGTTTGAATAGACTCTATGGCCAATCCTTTGGTAGTATCGGCGTCGAGCAATTGTGCTGTTTTCACTTTTAATGCGTGCGACAAAGTTGTAGCCGGATAAGCAAACACAAAACTTTTCGCAAATTCATGTGCGGATAAATAGTCGCCAATATTCGACATACGTGTAATCATGTTGGTATATTGGCTGCTACTAAGTGTACCTGTTTGTGTGGCTTGCTGCCACATAGCCGTTGCTTGAGGATAGTTGGCCACTTTAAAAAGAGCAAGACCCTGTTTGTAGTAGGCTTTTGCCGAACTTTTATTATTAAGTACTTGGTAGGAGGTTGCCGAAGGAAAAACAGTTTGTGCGAAGCTTGTATGGGTTAGCAAGCTACTACCTGCTAACAGCAGGGCTATTCCTAGTACAGAACTTGTTTGTTTCATTGGTTAATAATTGTGCGTGTGATAGGGGATAAAAATGTTTTACTTGAAAATTTTGTTACAAACCATTGTCAATGTAATCGCTTCTAATTAGTTGAAATATTGCGCAATAGATGCTCCAAAATGCAAGCGCCTCTAAATTAATGCTAAACCTCAATATTTACAGCAAACTTTTGTTACAAAGCACAAGAAACTAAGTTTTTACGTTAGAAAACTGCGCTAACTACTTAAAAATGACTTGTTTACAACCAATTGCTGCTCAATGCTGCTTTTGCTGAGCGGCTGCGGGATGTGGGCAAGTAACCCACAGAACGCCAACAACCGCAGGGCGATTGGCGGGCGAGGATTACTGACCAACAGCCCGAACCGGTGCCGATATTGTGTACTATCTGTTCACAGCCCCAAAAAAAATCTATTCACCAACGAATCAGCTGTTTAAATTTATTTGCCCCCTTACTCAACTACCTTTACAACTTATTGTTATGGAAGTTATGGAAGCAGTGATACAAGTAAATGGGCTCACCAAGCAATTTCAGCAGTTGACGGCAGTGGAGAACTTGTCGTTTACAGTGTACAAAGGCGATGTGTATGGTTTTTTGGGTCAAAATGGTGCAGGAAAGAGCACCACAATCCGCATGTTACTATCGTTAATAATGCCCACTTCGGGGAGCATTTCGTTGTTTGGCATGTCGCTCAGCCAAAATAGAAGCGATATTTTGCGTCAAGTAGGTGCCGTAATTGAAAAACCCGATGTATACAAATACCTATCGGCGTACGACAATTTAAAATTGTTTGCACAATTAAGCGGCCTGCGGCCAAACCGGCAACAACTGATGGAACAGTTAGAAATGGTAGGCTTGGCCAACAGGGCTAATGATAAGGTAACCACTTTTTCGCAAGGTATGAAACAACGATTGGGCATTGGCATTGCCTTGGTTCACAACCCGCAATTGATTGTATTAGACGAACCTACCAATGGACTAGACCCGCAAGGAATAGCCGACATTAGACATTTAATTTTGCGCTTGCGCAATGAGCTGAACAAAACCATTGTGGTATCATCGCATTTACTTAGCGAAATAGAGCAAATTGCTACTAGGATTTTAATTATAGACAAAGGACAAAAATTGGTGGAGGGCGATGCAGCTACCCTATTTGACC
>JAIXOS010000270.1 GCA_027486695.1 Chitinophagaceae bacterium
CGCTACCAAGCCGCTGTTGGCAAACTGCTGCAAAAGCGTATTGAATAATTGTAATTTTTCGCCCGACTTATTAAGTGCACCGGCTATTACGGCTTTTTGATACAAGGCATAATCGGCATTTTTTCCATTTGCCACATATACTTCTTCGTACATTTTTAGTGCTTGCTTGTATTGGGTAAGCATAAAATAACAATCGGCACTTCGGACAAAAGCGTCTTGTTCTATATTGCTTTCAGCTGTATTGTAAGTATGATTTACAACATACTGAAAATGAGCCAAAGATTGTTTGTAATCCCCTTTTTTGAGCAAGCAATAACCCAAAATGTAACGGGCGTTCGTGATATTCACTTCACCATTCATTTTTGGTTGCTTCAAGTAATTATTTAAATAGCCAATTGCCTCTTCAAGCTTACCTGATTTATAGGCCAATTCTCCTTTCCAAAAAAATGCGTAAGGTAAGTGTGCGGTATTGAAACTTACCTGCATCAGTTTGTTCAGCAACACTTCTGCATCGTCACTCTTTTGGTCGTTAATCAATTCTACTACCCTTCCATACAATATTCGTGGATATATTTTTTGCGCATTTTCACTTGGTTTTTGCAATTTTTCAAACAAGGCATAAGCTTCTCGGTAGTTACTTGTATTACTCAATACTGCTATTAGTAATTCTTTGGCTTCTTGTATGTTTTTACTAGAAGGATATAGCACTATGTATTCCTGCAACTCTTTTAAGGCCACATCCAAAAAATTGAGTTCATAACTTAATTTGGCATAGCTGAACATGGATATTTCTTTTTGGGTAGGATTGCTATTGTTGCTTTCGCAAAATAAAAAGGCATTTCTAGCATTGGCTTTTTGATTGGTTTTCAAATAGGCATCCGCCAATAAATACATACTATTTTGCGCTAGGGAATCTTCTTTGCCACCCAATTGCTTAAAACCCTGTATACATTTATCGTAGCCGCCGGATTCGTAGTAGCAGTAACTCAACTCGTACAAATCCTGCCTATTCACTTTTTCAGTTTTGTTAACATATTCTTCTAAATATACTTGCGCCCTTGTATAATATTTTTTTTCAAACAATAAATGACCAGCTAATTGTTTTAATTGCAAATCGTAGTACTGACCTCCTTTTTGGATATAGCGCTCTGCGTAGCTTATAGCGCTATCAATTTCGTTTTTAAAATACAATATTTCAGAAATGTAAAATGGAACCACCAATTGGTAATTCGGCTGTTGTTCAGCAATTGTAAACGATTGCAATGCGTCATTGTAGTGTTTATCGAAAAAGCAAATAAACCCGTAATAATAATTGGCAGGAATATAGTTATCGTCTTCGGGTATTTGACGAATGGAATTGAACAAGGGTTTGGCGTCATCAAACTGCTTTAAAGCAAAATGGCAATACGCTTTTTGAAATTTCAAAGTAGCCACATCGGTATTGTTCAAACTGGTAACAGTGCATTTTTTATAATAAGCCAATGCATTGGTAAAATCTTTTTTTCGAAAGTAGTAGTTGGCTAACTCAAAATGCAACAATGAAATACGCATTGTATTGTTTTCTACTAACACAAACTGTAAAGCACGCTGTTCGTAAGTGACATCGTTAAGCTGCAATCCACATACAATGGTATAATAAGTACATTCTAATTGAATTTCGGCTGGATAGTTACTTGTCGGAAAAGTTGTTTCTAGCAATTTCTTAAAAACAGGCATGGCTAGACTGTATCGCCCTTTTTGATACATTTCCTTTGCCAACTTAAACTGTGTATCCGGATCGTTCTGTGCAAAAGTAGACTGGGCATCAAGGCTATTAAAAATAAAACAACATGCACAAAAAAAAGATAAAATATATTTAAGGCACATACAATTGTTTAATGGGGTGAACGGCAAAGATTTACATTATTTTCTTAATAAAACATTAAAGGTAAAATACATTATTCTCTATCCAACCCTTACACCTATTTTGTGGATAAACAAACAAGAAACTTAACTTTGCCAACAACTTAAAACAACAATATGTACGTAAGTACGACACAAGTACGGGTTAGGTATGCCGAAACTGATCAAATGAACGTGGTGTACCATGGCAATTATGCCCAATTTTTTGAGGTAGGCCGTGGTGACGCTATTCGCGAATTGGGATTTACTTACAAAGATTTAGAAGCTATGGGCATCATTATGCCAATAGTAGAAATGAATTGCAAATTCATTCGCCCGGCGCATTACGACGATTTGTTAACCATCAAAACCATACTTACCGAAATGCCTTCCGGGCATCGCATCCAATTTCATCAAGAAGTGTACAACGAAAGTGGCAAACTGCTCACAATGGGCAAAGTAGTCTTGTATTTCATCAATGCCCAAACCCGCGAAAGAAGTACTATTCCCGATGCTTGGGTGCAACAATTGGCTCCTTTTTTTGCTTCTACTCCCTAAAATTTTATGGCCAATACTTTTTTTTCGTTTAAACAATTTACTGTTCAGCAGAGCAATTGCGCCATGAAAGTGTGTACCGACGCGTGTTTGTTTGGTGCTTGGACAGCACAACAAATACACCTACACTTGCCTAGCCCCCGCCAAGTGCTCGACATTGGCACTGGGTCGGGACTGCTTTCTCTAATGCTTGCACAACAAATACCTACACCGATTACAGCTATAGAAATAGACGAAGCTGCTGCAGCGCAAGCCAAAGACAATTTCAGTCATTCGCCGTGGCCACATCAATTACAAGTACAAGTAGCCAATATTGTATCGTTTACATCGCCCACGCCATTTGATTGGATTGTTTCCAATCCTCCCTTTTACGAAAACGATTTGCCTAGCGTACAACCCAATCGTAATACGGCCTTACACAGCAGCCAACTAACTTTACAGCAATTGCTGCAAGCCATACATCGCTTGTTGTCGCCTGAAGGGTTTGCTACCTTACTGCTACCCTATCATCGTTTCAATTACTTTCAAGAGTTAGCCGCCAACGTTTCTTTACACATACACGCACATACACACGTGCACCAAACAACACGGCATGACGCATTTAGAAGCATGGTTTTAATCAGCAAAACACCTGCTATACAAACAACAACAAACAATATAACCATCAAAAACGGCGCAACCTATACGTCAGAATTTGAACAGCTACTTCACCCCTATTATTTATATTTACCATCCAATGCACCAACGGCTACACGGTAGCCTTTTTTTATTATGAGCCAGAGGCCGGTACTACTATCCGGCAGCAAAGGCGTTGGCACCATTCATCGCTAGTACAACTATGAGACCATCCCATCTACATTTTACTAACGAGATCCAAACGTATAGGTGCTATTGATTCCTCCAATACTATTCATAATGGCCAACTTTTCCAGCTATCATAACTGTTTAACACCTTTATGCAAGTACCTTTATGGTTTATACAAAGGCCACCACAATGTCAACTAACATGGATTATTTTCAATTATTTCAACTACCCGTTTCTTTTCAACCAGATATGGTAGCTGTGAAAAAACAATTTTACGCCCTCAGCCGACAATACCATCCCGATTTTTTTACCAATCATTCACCACAGGAACAGGAGGAAGCACTCGA
This sequence comes from Chitinophagaceae bacterium, assembly GCA_027486695.1. Classification (GTDB taxonomy): domain Bacteria; phylum Bacteroidota; class Bacteroidia; order Chitinophagales; family Chitinophagaceae; genus Parasediminibacterium. Next base: position 3,589 of record JAIXOS010000270.1, read on the forward strand.
ACAGTCGGCACTCATTAATAAAGCTTATAAAACCCTTAGCAACAAAGACACATTGATTCCCTATGTGCTGCAACTGCACCAAATAATGGAACCTGACGAAAAATATGCTTTGCCGCAAGATTTTTTGATGGAAATGATGGATTTAAACGAGGCCGCCGAATTTTGTAACACAGATTCGGATAAAGCACAACTAAAAGCAACTATTCAAAACCTTCAAAACAATTTATATGCAACTGTGGAACCGCTTTTTACGCCTGTGGAGGGTCATTTTTCCGAAAAAGCATTGTTGCAAATAAAGGACTACTACTTTAAGCAAAAATATTTAGAAAAAGTTTTGGATACAATTCAATAATCCCCCTATATTTGCACTCCAATTA
>JAIXOS010000419.1 GCA_027486695.1 Chitinophagaceae bacterium
AAAGTTCGGAATGACTACACTGCTGAATGGATTGAAAAAATTCTATGAAGTGTATGACGGTTGGAAAATGGCTGTAGATGTGGGTACACGGTAGGATTGAAGCGGTTACCCCACAGCCGACATCCTGAAAGGTGGCGGCGAGGAGTAGCAGCGAAAAGCCTGACCCCGAAAGGGGGAACGCCCTAAAAAAATTTCGTATAGGCTATTCCAACATACATAAACCCACATTTTGCTACTATCTTGCAGTAAATACGTTAAACAACAATTAGCAGGCACTATTATCAAGCAATATGGAACAAGTTTTGGTGGATATAACACAATTGTATGTGGATTGGCGGCAGGAAAAGCCTTTGCGCATAGAAAAAATTGAGCAAAGCGGCAGCGATAGAATTTATTGTAGAATTTATGGTGCTGATAATTGTACGTACATAGCTACCTACAACGAACATGTTAAGGAAAATGAAACTTTTATTTATTTTTCGCAGCACTTTGGCAAGCAGTTGGTTCCGGTGCCTACCGTATATTGCGTAAATGCTGCTACTACGCTGTACATTCAGGAAGATTGCGGCAACATGAGTTTGTTGCAACTGCTAGAAGCCGAAGGTAACACGCCTAAGTTGTATGCACTTTTTGCTTCGGCCTTGACTGCCTTGGCACATATGCAAATAAAAGGCAACGAAGGGTTAGACTATAGCCAATGCCTTACGGCAAAAGAGTTTGGCAAACAAGCTATTATGAGCGATTTGCTCTATTTCAAGTATTATTTTTTAGATACACTCAAGTTGCCCTACGACAAAGAAGCTTTGTTAGATGATTTTGACGCACTGAGTACTTACCTTACCAAAACAGAACATAAATACTTTATGTTTCGTGATTTTCAGAGCCGCAACATTATGCTACGCAATGGGGCTGTTCATTTTATTGATTATCAAGGTGGTATGAAAGGCGCATTGCAATACGATGTGGCTAGCTTGCTTTGGCAGGCAAAAGCACAACTGAGCGAGGAATGGAAAAATGCATTGTTACTTCACTATCTAGATACGATTGATGCACTGCTTCCGAAAAAAGTGGACCGAAATACCTTTATTAGTCAGTACAATGGCTATGTACTGATTCGTTTATTGCAAGTATTGGGGGCTTATGGCTTTAGAGGTTTGTTTGAACGAAAAGCACATTTTTTATCGAGTATTCCGTTGGCATTGCGCAACCTACGCTTTTTTTTAGCCCACAAACAAGTGGGAATTGTTACGCCGGAGTTTGACCGATTGTTGTCTATTTTGGTTAGCGATAGCATGTTGCATCGTTTTACGCCAATACAGGCAACCGAACAGTCGGCCTTGGTAATTCGGATACAAAGTTTTAGCTACCTAAAAAATGGGCTTCCGCAAGATACTACCAACAATGGAGGTGGTTTTGTATTTGATATGCGCGGCATTTTAAATCCAGGGCGCTTTTCGCCATACAAACACCTGAGTGGTAAAGACAAACCTGTACAAGATTTTTTAGAGCAAGAAACCCATATGAACCGCTTTTTAAACAGCGTTTGGGATATTATTGACATATCTGTAGAAGACTATTTGTCGCGCAATTTTGCTAGCCTTATGATTGGTTTTGGCTGTACCGGAGGGCAGCACCGTAGCGTATATGCCGCCGAACAAACCGCTAGGCACTTGCGCAATAAATACAAGGTAACCGTACAATTGCAACACAACAACGAAGCCAATTGGCGCACGGAGCCCGATCGATAACCTTTTTTGAACTTCCTTTTTTAACCTAGTTGTATGAAAGCAATGATATTTGCTGCCGGTTTGGGCACAAGATTACAGCCATTTACTTTACACCACCCTAAAGCACTTGCCATGGTGAATGGCAAAAGTTTGTTGCAACGCAATGTGGAATACCTACAACAACATGGCATTACCGAAGTCATTGTAAATGTGCACCATTTTGCCAATCAAATAATAGATGTTCTTCGAGAAAACTGCGGATGGGGAAGTAATGTAACAGTTAGTAACGAAGAAGGCGCCGTATTAGAAACAGGAGGAGGCTTACAAAAAGCGGGATGGTTTTTTGAGGGCGAGTCGCATTTTGTGGTAATGAACGCCGATGTGCTCACCAATTTACCGCTTTCGCAGATGATTGCGCAACATTTGGAGCAACAACCCTTGGCCACATTGGCCGTGAGTAACCGCACTTCATCGAGGTATTTTTTGTTTAATGAGGCACAACAGTTGTGCGGCTGGAAAAACATCGTCACCGGCGAAACCAAAGGGCCTGTAAATCCGGCTATTGCTACCGCACAAAAGGCTTTCAGCGGCGTACAAGTCATGCATAGCCGTATGTTTGACTACCTAACTGTACCGGGCAAATATGGATTGGTTCAAGTTTATTTAACTGCTGCCAATAACAATGAGCAGATTGCTTATTTTGACCACTCTAACTATAATTTTATAGATGTGGGCAAGCCCGAGAGCATAGAAAAAGCGAGTAAATTGTTTGTTTAAATGTTGGTTGCATCATGCATTTTGCCATAGCCAACCTTTGCAAGGTTATCCTCCATAACTTTCCCTTTGATTGGGCGTTTACACTTTTACATATATTTTCCGCTTATCCATTACATAAACAATGAGCCAATAAAACCCAATCATGGTAAGGGCATACACTAGCGAACCCAACCGAAGGTCCGCCGATAGGGGTTTGCAAACCGTGTGGTACCACCAACCTAAGGGCGACATATAAGTTGGCTTTCCAACGTCATCTAACCCGTTTGGTAAGCGTATCAAAGCCAACAAACGAGGTAGCAAGCCGCTAAGTACAAAAATAAACAGTGGGTTTTTGCCAAATACATCAAAAAAACGACTCCAAATGCCCTTCCATTGTTGCAACTCCAACGCATAAATCAATACCGAAAGCACTACCAATGCCAAGCCCGATGTGTATACGGTGTAACTGCTTGTCCATATTTTTTTGTTTATTGGAAAAACCATGTCCCAACAATAACCAACAAACAAACACAATACACCTGCCAAAAACAAATGCACAAGCATTTCATAAGTGCTTCCTTTTTGTTTAATGTAAGCGCCGGCAAAATATCCAAACATAACTTCTACCATAGCCGCAGGTGTACTAGCAATGCCTTCCGGATCGAAAGGCACGCCTTCTCCTTTATACAAATGATTGATTCCCAATAACCAACTATCTATCGAAACACCAAAATAGCCTTTTAAGGTATAAGGTTCCGCGCCGTTACCCAAGCCATAACACATACCCCAATAGGCCAATAATACCACTGCGGCAGCTATCATTGCCATTCTGTGGCTTAGCCAAAATACCAAAACTGCCGCAACGCCATAGCAAATAGCAATACGCTGCAACACGCCCATAATGCGTACCATTTCCCAAGGCTTGGATACCAATACATCGTTATCCCATTTTACAAAAGGACTCCAATTAAGTAGTAGGCCAATGACAAAAATCAATATCGTGCGTTTCACAACTTTTTGTGCAAAAAAACCACTACCCATTTGTACAAACTTGGGCATAACAAAAGCCATAGCATTGCCAACTGCAAACAAAAAAAACGGAAATACCAAATCGGTGGGGGTGCATCCATGCCATGCAGCATGATCGAGTGGGGCATACATTGCGCTCCAAGTACCGGGATTGTTTACCAAAATCATTAACGCTACGGTGGCACCTCTAAATACGTCGAGTGCATAATTTCGCTGTTGCATTGTAAGCCAATTTGACCTTAAAAATAAACCTTTTGCACCAACGGCTACACGGTAGCCTTTTTTGAATGATGGGCAGGACGCAAAAGCATCCATGAAGCAGTAGTGGCGTTGGCACCGTTCAACAAAAGCAATACTATGGAGCATGTTTTGCACTTCGTTTCTGCCAAAACACATGCCACTAGTTTATACAAACTTGTGCCTAAAGTGCAAGTTTTGCCACCAATATAAAATACAACAGCCCTACAAATAGCGGCAGGGCTGTTGTGCACGTAAATAAACAATACGTTTTTATTTCATTGTAAAAGATTCCAAGAACTTGGTTGTAAAATTACCACTTCTAAAATCTTCGTTTTTCATTAATTGTAAATGGAATGGGATAGTTGTTTTTACCCCCTCAATCACATATTCGCTTAAAGCTCTGTGCATAGTATCAATTGCTTCTTCGCGCGTTTGTGCTACGGTAATGAGCTTACCAATCATGCTATCGTAATAAGGAGGAATGGTGTAGCCGGTATATACATGGCTGTCTACACGTACGCCATGACCACCGGGAGTATGCAATACGGTAATTTTACCAGGCGATGGACGAAAATCGTTGTATGGATCTTCGGCATTGATGCGGCATTCAATAGCATGCATTTTGGGTTCGTAGTTTTGGCCCGAAATTTTTTCGCCCATTGCTATTTTTATCTGTTCTTTGATAAGGTCAAAGCTTACTACTTCTTCTGTTACGCAATGTTCTACCTGAATACGGGTATTCATTTCCATGAAGTAAAAGTTGCGGTGCTTGTCTACCAAAAACTCAATGGTACCAACACTTTCGTAGTTAATGGCTTTAGCCGCTTTAATAGCAGCTTCGCCCATTGCCTGACGCAATTCGGGAGTCATGAATGGCGAAGGACTTTCTTCTACCAATTTTTGGTGGCGGCGTTGTATGCTACAGTCGCGCTCGCTCAAATGACAAACATTGCCATACTGATCGCCAGCTACTTGTATTTCTATATGTCTTGGTTCCTCAACAAATTTTTCCATGTAAATGCCATCGTTTTTAAACGATGCTGCTGCTTCCATTTTGGCACTTGTGTAGGCCCTTTCTAATTCGTCTTCGCTCCATACTACACGCATACCTTTACCACCACCACCTGCGGTAGCTTTGATAATTACAGGATAACCTACCACATCTCTAGCTAGTTCCTTGGCTTGTTCTACACTTTCAAGTAAACCACCGCTACCCGGCACCACCGGCACACCGGCGGCAATCATAGTTTCTTTAGCAGTAATTTTATCGCCCATTTTGTTAATCATTTCGGGCGTAGGGCCAATAAATTTAATGCCATGATCGGCACAAATTTGGGCAAACTTGGCATTTTCGGCCAAAAAACCGTAGCCTGGATGGATTGCATCGGCATTGGTAATTTCGGCGGCAGCCATAATATGCGGAATATTTAAATAAGACTCGCTACTAGAAGGTTTACCTATACAAACGGCTTCATTAGCAAATTTTACGTGCAAGCTATCTTTATCGGCTGTGCTATAAACGGCAACCGTTTTGATGCCCATCTCTCTGCAAGTACGAATAACACGCAGGGCAATTTCTCCACGATTGGCAATCAGAATTTTATTAAACATGAATGTGTTTTACAATTAAGAATGAATAATAAAAAAGCATTGCATATGCAACTTTATTGGTTACATCATTTGAATACAATACCTCATTCAAAATTTAAGCAGGCTCTACCAAAAACAATGGTTGGTCGTATTCTACCGGACTATTATCTTCTACCAACAGTTTCACAATGGTTCCACTAATTTCTGCTTCAATTTCGTTGAACAACTTCATTGCTTCTATAATACATACGGTTTTTCCCGGAGCAATTTCTGTACCTACCTCTACAAAATTGGGTTTGTCTGGCGAAGGTCTACGATAGAAAGTGCCTATCATGGGGCTTTTGATGGTAATTAAGTTATCCGCCTTTGCAGGAGCAGCAGCCGGAGCTGGGGTTGCGGGAGTTGCTGCCGGAGCAGGTGCTGCCGCCGGTGCAGCTGCAGGCACATTGTATACCTGATGCTGGGGCGCTACCGTTACTACGGGCTCTTCTTTTTGCTTTATGGTTACTTTACCATCTTTATCTTCAATACTAATTTCACCAATATTGCTTTTATTGATGATTTTGATTAGCTCGTGTATTTGTTTTAAATCCATATTAGCATTTTTTGGCGTAAAAGCAGTTAGTTTTGGTATGAAAAGGGGGCAAAATACCTATTTTTTAGCAAATTTGACAAATTTTCAACAATCTGACAATTTGGGCAATGGATAATTAGGCAATTGCGTTGGTATATAAAAGCATAAAGCTTCACTTTGTGGGCGAAGCTTTATGCCTATTTTGTGCGTATTTATTCTTTTACTCTTTCTACGTAATCGCCTGTTTTGGTATTGATACGAATTAGTTCACCATCTTCTACAAACAAAGGAACGTTTACAGTAGCACCGGTATCTACCGTTGCAGGTTTTGTAGCACGCGTAGCCGTATCGCCACGTAATCCGGGCTCGCAGTAAGTAATGCGTACAACAATTTTTTCGGGCAATTCTGCACCAATTGGCTGTTCTGTTTCGGTATTGATATACACCAATACATCGGCGCCTTCTTTCAAAAACTGTGGTGCATCAATCATTTCTTCTGCAAGAGAAATTTGCTCATAGGTTTCGCTATTCATCAAATTAAATCCGCTATCATCTTTGTACAAAAACTGAAATGATTTTTTTTCTACCCTAACCGGGAAAATGGTTTCGCCACTGTTCCACGTTTTTTCGATACTGCGTTTATTATCTACGCCTTTTAACTTAGCCCATACTTTGGCGGCGGCACGTGCAGTCTTGTTTTCACCAAATTCTACAATGCTGTACAAACTACCGTCTAGTTTAATAATTAAACCGCGGCTGATATCCGATGTTGTTGCCATAAAAAATTTAAATTGTGGGAGCAAAAGTAAGGGATGCTATTGAAAAATACGGGCATTTGTACAACTAATATCCGTTGTACAAATGGTTTTAAACACAAATGGGCCGTTTACCTACTAAAATAGTGCGTAAGCAGCCCTTTGGTAACTAAAGTTACCGCTAGCTTACCGGTAACAGCTTATTTTTGCGCAAAATAATTCACTAGCATGATTCCTTACTTAATTAGTGTACTTACCAATAAATGCCCTCGATGCCGAAAAGGAGATTTGTTTACCACTAAAAATGCGTTCGTTTTTAAAAACATGAGCAAAATGAACGAACACTGTACGGTTTGCGGACAACCTACGGAAATTGAGGTAGGCTTTTATTATGGTACCGGTTATGTAAGTTATGCATTGGCGGTAGCATTTTCAGTAGCCACCTTCATTGCTTGGAAGGTTTTGATTGGCATGACTTTTGGCTTGGAGGACAACCGCATTTTTTATTGGTTTGGCACAAATGCTACATTATTGCTCGTTTTTCAACCGCTTATGGTTCGCCTATCAAGAAGTTTGTGGCTAAGTTGGTTTGTTAAATACGATAAAGATTGGCAAAAAAATTCTCCAACCAAAAATGAACGCGTTGTGCAAGAACACATGCAATGGTAAATTTATATTTAAAGCAAATGCATCGTATTACACACTCCAAAATGATTATTTAAAACAGAATATCCACACAAAAATTAATTATTTTATATAGCTTATCAAATCGGTGGAATGTTGCTTAATTCTTGCCGACATTGTTAGGCTCGGCGGAAGCGGTATTCAATTCTTCTTCGCGGTGTTGGTTCCATTCGACTATAAAATTATTTTTCCCTTCCCCAACCAATAAAGTCATGAATCGCTGTTGGGAAAGTTCTAACAAACTGAGGAACAAAAACAGGGCATGTATGCGATTATGGCAATCTGAAAAAATGGTTTCAAAAGCTACCGTTTGTTTTTTACTAACCACAGCAAGCATGTGTTCCCTACTACCTTCCATGGTATAGTTGTATTGCACCACAGTGTGCACAGGTTTGTTTTGGCGTTGTTGTACCCGCTGCATCACTTTTTCGAACGCTTTCATCAATTTAAACATGGTAATTGATTGAATTTCTGTTCCCTCGCCACTTACTTCGCCAATGTCTATCAGTTCGCGTTGCAGGTTGCCACGCTTTGTCATCGTCATCCGCAAAGCTTCTAACTCGGCCATTTCTACTGCGGCTTCTTTGAATTTTTTGTATTCTAAAATTTTATCTACTAATTCTTGTCTTGGATCTAATTCATTGCCATTGGCATCTATTTCTTTTCGAGGCAAAAGCAGTTTGGCTTTTATCCGCATGAGCGTAGAAATAAACAAAATAAACTCACTACTCAATTCAATGTTGTGCTGCTCTTGTGTATGTATATACGCTAAAAAATCGTTGATGATTTGTGTGATAGGAATATTATAAATATCCAATTCATCCCTTTCGATAAAAAAAAGCAGCAAATCGAAAGGCCCTTCAAAATGGGGTAATTTAATTTGATAATTGGTGGTATTCAAAACCTTTTATTTTTTTAATGCATCACGTATTTCGGTTAGCAACAAATCGGTACTAGATATTTCTGGCAACACAGGTATTGCAACCTCTTCCTTTCGTTTTAATTGATTCATTGCTTTAATAACTAAAAACACTACGAGGGCAACTACCAAAAAATCAATGACATCGGTAATAAAAACGCCGTATTTAATGGATACTTCGGCCGCAGCAGGTATGGTTGCAGCAGCGTTTTTAATTTCGGGGACAGCCTCTTTTAAAACCCATTTTTTATCCGCAAAATTGACACCTCCCGCACACACACTCACCAACGGCATTACCATTCCTTCTACAAATGCACTTACCACTTTGCCAAAAGCAGCTCCCATTACAAATGCAATAGCTGTTTCGGTTAAATTACCTCTAACGGCAAATTCCTTAAATTCTTTTAAGAAGCTCATACAATCAATCGTTTAAGTAAATTTAAAGAAGCAATGTAGGAAAATTTAGTTGTATTAAACAACCACCCGTTAGATATTTCGAAGCATAGTTTGCGAATTTTTCTGCTACTAGGGCCAATAGTAACCGCGCATGCGCTATTGTTAAAATCAATGAATACTGCTCCAATACAGAATGAAAATAAAGTAAATATACAGCTAATCAATAGATTACAGAGCAGCCAAAAGGCAGTGAACAATAGCACCTATACAAGTGAAGAATACTTGTTGCAGGAGGCAATGATTACAACCAACCAATTACATTTAGGCAAGGAAGCAAAAGCATAAGTGCAACGATGTTATTCCTTCTTTGTTCAACGTATTCGTCGCTACTAGATTAAGCTATAAAATGGTATATTTACGATTGTAGCAACCAAATTGCTTTACGGGTACCTGACCTAGTAGAAATACTAGGTTTACGGACGAAATTGATTAATTATGACCATGACTACTTTTTGGAATTGGGTATTGTTTTGTGTACTAAGCATCATTTGGGGCAGTTCTTTTTTGTTGATGAAACTCGGCATGGTTGCTTTAAGTCCCTATCAAGTAGCGGCTTTGCGCATATTGAGTGGCGGTATTGTGTTGATTCCTTTTGCTGGCAAGGCTTATATGGCTATTCCCCCAAAAAAAAGAGGTCTAGTACTAGCATCGGGTTTGTTGGGCAGCTTTTTTCCTGCTTTTTTGTTTTGCGTTGCCGAAACCAAAATTAATAGTAGCGTTACGGGTATGCTTAACTCACTAACACCTTTGCTAACGGTAGTTATGGGGGTTGTTTTTTTCCAAATTCCAACAAGCAAACAAAAACTAATAGGTGTAGTGATAGGATTAATGGGTTTATTGTTACTGATGGCACCTAATGGCCATATAGTCATTAACGACATACCATATATGTTGTTAATTTTACTTGCTACACTTTTGTATGCAATAAATGTCAACTTAGTTGGCAAACACATGCAGGGCATCGCCTCTTTGCACATTGCCTCGCTTGCTTTTGTATTGTTGATTGTACCCTGCTTAGTTGTTTTATATGCTACTCACTTTTTTTCCATTACACAAACACCGCAATTAATTCAATCAATTATAGCAGCCTCTTTTTTAGGTGTAGCCGGTACGGCAATAGCATCAGTATGGTTTTACATATTGGTAAAACGAGCAGGGGCACTTTTTGCAAGCATGGTTACCTATGGCATACCCTTTGTTGCTATTATATGGGGAATGGTGTATGGCGAAACAATTAGTTTGCTACAACTTACAGGGCTAAGTATTATATTGTTGGGTGTATTTATTACCAATAAAACTCCCAAACGCATATAAATAAAAAGCGAACAATGAAATGAATCATTGTTCGCTAAGTATAAAAAATTAAAGAGTTGTAACTATAGTTCCGAAGCACCTTCTACCAAAACGGTAGCTTTGTTGTTGTTTACCTCAACAAAACCGCTTGTAATAGAAAACAATTGGCTTGATGACTTATCAATCAAAATTTTCACATTACCTTTTCCTAGAGCACTTACAATAGGCGCATGTTTATCGAGCACTTCAAACAACCCATCTATACCTGGCAACTGAACACCGTAAACACTACCACTGTACAGTTTTTTTTCAGGAGTTAATATTTCGAGTGTCATTATATATCTAGTTTAAGATAACCGTATCAATGGGCAACACAAATTGCGCCATTGATAGGGTAATGTATTACAATTAGCCTTTGGCTTGATCCAATAGTTTTTTACCTTTTTCTATAGCATCTTCCAAAGTACCTACTAAGTTGAAAGCTGCTTCCGGATATTCATCCACTTCTCCATCCATGATAGCGTTAAAAGCGCGAATAGTATCATCGATGCTTACAAACACACCTTTCAAACCGGTAAATTGTTCAGCCACATGGAAAGGTTGCGATAAGAAACGTTGTACTTTACGAGCACGAGCCACGGTCATTTTATCTTCATCGCTCAACTCATCCATACCAAGAATGGCAATAATATCTTGCAACTCTTTGTATCGTTGTAAAATAAGTTTTACTCTATTAGCACAATCGTAGTGGGCGTCGCCAACTACTGCCGGAGTAAGGATACGAGAAGTAGAATCCAACGGATCAACTGCGGGATAGATACCCAAATCAGCAATTTTACGACTCAATACGGTAGTTGCATCTAAGTGCGCAAATGTAGTTGCAGGAGCCGGATCGGTTAAGTCATCCGCAGGTACATACACCGCCTTTACAGAATTGATTGAACCGTTTTTGGTAGAAGTAATACGTTCTTGCATCAAGCCCATTTCTGTAGCCAAAGTAGGTTGGTAACCCACCGCAGATGGCATACGACCCAAAAGTGCCGATACTTCAGAACCTGCTTGTGTAAAACGGAAGATATTGTCTACGAAGAAAAGGATGTCTTTACCTTTACCGGTGCCGTCGCCATCGCGGAAGTATTCGGCAATTGTTAATCCACTCAAAGCCACACGAGCACGTGCTCCCGGAGGTTCGTTCATTTGACCAAATACGAAAGTAGCTTTAGAATCTTTCAATCCTTCCATATCCACTTTGCTCAAATCCCATCCGCCTTCTTCCATGCTATGTTTGAATGCATCACCATATTTCATGATACCTGCTTCAATCATTTCACGCAACAAATCGTTTCCTTCACGGGTACGCTCACCTACGCCTGCAAATACAGACAAACCACCGTGCCCTTTAGCAATATTGTTAATCAATTCTTGAATCAAAACGGTTTTACCTACACCCGCACCACCAAACAAACCAATTTTTCCTCCTTTAGCATACGGTTCAATCAAGTCAATTACTTTAATACCTGTAAACAATATTTCGGTAGCAGTGCTCAACTGATCGAATGTAGGCGGTTTGGCATGTATAGCACGACCTTCAGCTTTACTTACTTGCGGCAAACCATCAATTGCATCGCCGGTAACATTGAACAAGCGACCATTAATCAATGGACCGGTAGGCATAGCAATGGGTTTTCCAGTATCAACTACTTGGGTACCACGTACTAAACCTTCGGTACCTTCCATTGCAATGGTACGTACACTGTCTTCTCCTAAGTGCTGTTGCACTTCTAATATCAACTTATCGCCATTTTCCTTAGTTAATTCTAAGGCATTGTAAATGTCGGGCAAGGTGTTGCCTGGAAAATGTACATCCACAACCGCACCAATGATTTGTTTTATCTTACCTACAGAGGCCATAAAAAGTAAGTTTTTAATTTGGCGGCAAAGGTAAGAGTATTGAGGTGTATATGTTAAAAAAGACCTAACATTTTTTTAGGCAAAACCTCAACGAATGTGTTGTTTAAATGCATGTACCAGAAACTTGGAATTGCATTATTGCGTCAACACTGCTACACTATCATATCTAAAATGCCCACTAGGAAGGTTAAAAATTGCAGTTTTATGATAGCAATCGGCCAGAGTCCGATGCCCTTTTTAAATAAAAAAACTCTTTTTAAAAATTTTACAATACCAAATAAAGAGCCTGATTCAACCATAAACTGCACCAAATAAAATGTTTTTATCCTAAAAGTACATTTGCAACACTTTTTTTTCAATTGAAACCACGCCCTTCCAAAGTGCCAATCATACAAGAAATGATAGTTCTATGTTATAGACACATAAAACAGGGTGTATAAGCTGCAACTCAGGCAAAATAGCAGTGTAGCGGTTACGGAATGCTGTTGACTACACACTTCTTTAATTTTTTACCTACAGTTGTGTTGCTTGATAAAAAATAGCTCGCGTTGAGCGCTACAACACGCCTTAGGTTTGTCAACTATTTACTTAAATAATTTCTTTCATATATTTCAATTACGCATCAAAACTGCATATTTGTATCTTTTATCAACGTATCTACTTTATTTATGCAAGATGCACCTCAAGCAAATGCAGCCCTTTTAATGCAATTGGTAATAGTAAAAATGCCTTTTGGCAAATATCAAAACACTTTGATTTGCAATCTGCCCACAGCTTATCTTGAGTGGTTTGGCCGTAAAGGTTTTCCCAAAGGGCAGCTAGGTATGCTACTGCAAACTATGTACGAAATTGATTTAAATGGACTGCGCTATCTACTTAAGCCCTTGCAAGCCGGCAAATAAAAATACTTGTTACATTTCGATAAACGAAAAAACCACTTTTGAATATTACTTGCATGGGTAAAAAAAACGCAAACCTGCTTTGCTTTGATTAATTTTACCCACGAAAAAAAGCTTACACTATTTTTACAAACGCATCAATATGATAAAAACAGGCAACCCCATCATTAGTATTTATACAGAAATGACTCCTAATCCGGAAACAATGAAATTTGTTGCCAACAAATTATTGTATCCGGGAAAAAGCATCGACTTTGCCGATGAAAGCCTTGCAGCACCGTCCCCTTTGGCTAAAGAATTGTTTAGCTTTCCGTTTATCAAAAGTGTATTTATTGCTAGCAACTTTGTAACACTTACCAAAACAAACGATACGGAAGATTGGCAAGACGTAATACCAACTATCAAACAATTTTTAAAAGATTATTTAGAAAATGGTGGTGTAGTAGTAAACGAAGATGAAATTGTGCAAAGCAAACAAGAAGCTACCAATACCGTAAGTGCTGATGATGACGATGTGGTAAAACGAATTAAAGAATTGCTAGAAAATTATGTAAAACCTGCCGTTGAAATGGACGGAGGTGCTATACAATTTAAAAGTTACAATGAGGGTGTAGTTAACCTAATGTTACAAGGTAGTTGCAGTGGCTGCCCTAGCAGTATGATTACTTTAAAGTCGGGCATTGAAGGAATGATGAAAAGAATGATTCCAGAAGTTACAGAGGTAGTAGCAGAAGCAGAATAATTACTTTTTTATTTTTATTTATATAAAACAGGGCAGTTTGTGATAATTAACAAACTGCCCTATTTTATTAAATGAACAAAGGGCAATAACCCAAAGATGAGATTACAATAAAATTGCCTCGCTAGAAATAGCGGTGTTCAATAATTTAGAAATGGGACAGTTCGCTTCTGCATTTTTTACAGCCGCCGCAAATTGGTCAGGCGTTATGCCGGGCACTTGACCTTGTACAGTTAAATGTGATTTAGTAACTGAGCCATTTTCGAAAGTCAAGTCGCACTTAGTTTGTAAACTGTCGGGTGTTAATCCCAACTCGCCAATAACAAAACTTAACTTCATGGTAAAACAGCCTGCATGCGCTGCTGCAACCAATTCTTCAGGATTGGTACCAATACCCTCCGCAAAGCGACTATTGAAACTATATTGCGTTTCGTTCAATACATTACTTTGGGTAGTTAAATGACCATTGCCTGTTTTGCCAGATCCGTTCCAAACGGCCGTTGCATTACGTATCATAATTAAATAAGTTTTAGTGAACAATTTACATGAAAAAAATGACTCTAGTCCTTTGATGCAAATGCCTATCATTAGATTTAAGTAAAAAAAATTGCAGAAAATACAATACATGATACAAATCGCTAACCTGACTATTGTTTTAATACCGAAGCAGAACGTACCAAGCCATTATCTGTCATGACCATTAATCGATATAGGCCATTCGGAACGTTGGAAAGTTGCCAATCAAAGCGTGTTTTTGTTGTAGTGGCACTAGCCACAATTTTACCATTCAAAGCCACTAATTTTAAATAATTAGGTTGAGCATCAAGTAACCCATCAATATGCAACCAATCGTTTACAGGATTGGGATACACTTTTACGTTGCCTATTCTTACCGTTTTTATGGGAGAAAGAAATTGTTGCTGATTGGTTGTTACCACCAATAGGCGATATTCATTAATGCCATTAACCGCTAATACATCGTACCATTCAAAAACATGTTTTCTTACTGAATCGGCTACCTGCACAGTAGCAATAGTTGAAAAAAAAGCGTCGCCGGGCAATTTTCGCTGTATCACAAAATAGCGCACCAAACTATCCGTAGTAACCTCCCATTGCAACTTGCTGGTATGCGCACTCCAAGCCCATACAGACATTTTTTTTAACTGTAATGGGCTAAAATGCGGCACTACAAATTGGGGTGTTTCGGTTGCTACCAAATGAATGTATCCATCTATTGCAAATATGGAGGCCGAATCAATAGTTGTTTTATAGGACTGTGGAGTTAAAATGGTTACCGAATCGGTATTGCCCACGTACCAGGAAATTGTTTGTTCTCTTGCCGCATCTGTAGGCATCCACACGGCATACATACACTGTGAGGTGTCACCAACATAATATTTATCAATATTGGGACTGGAATTAAGGGTAGAATGGTATTGAAAACGACCAAAACAATCTTTTAACTGTTTTAAAAAATTGGCAGCGGGCCTTGGTTGCATTTTAGATCCATCTACCAACCCTGAAGTACCATACTGTCCGTAGGAAGCATTGTCGTACAATCCGTAATAGTATACTTTTTGAATACCAGAACGCGCATACACTAAGGAGGTGCGTAAAATCCAATCGGCCTGTGTTTCGGCGGCAGATTTGGCACCAATTGCCTTAGCAAATTGAGTACTCCCCAATGGGTTGATATCGTAACCGGTTTCGGTTATCCAAACAGGTAAAGATTGGCCTACTTGCTGCGATACCCGGATAAATTGTTCTGCTACCGATTCGGCCAATGTAGCTTCAGGAGCCGCACCGGCCTTAGGTGCTCCACTTTGTGATACCTGCCCATCGTTAGAGTAATAATGAAAATTAACAATATCCCAGCATAAATTTACCGATCCATCGGGTTTGTAGCCCCTATTTTGCTTGCACCAATCTACCATTCCTCTTAAATAATCCGGGCGAGCTAAGGCAATGCCCGTCATTACCACAAGCATGGTACTATCGGCGGTTTTCACCCCTACATCATTTCCCAATGTGTGTAAATGCCCATCGTAAAACGCAGACAAATTGGCCGCATACTCAAAAGCTGTTTGGTAAGCATTTCGACCTCTCCACCACTTATCAGCTTCGTTATTACACTCTATGTATTTTACCAAATTAAGACCTTGATAGGGAACATTTACCCCATCTCCGGTCCACCTCCGTTGGCTATTTACCTTTACAAGCGCACTATCGATACCATTATTACGACCATAACGCGCTGCATATTGAAAGCCCATTTTAGCGTGTTCTATATACGATGCAGGCGATAATCGACTAAGTCCGTACCTCAATGGACTGTTTTCATTCGCTTGTAAATCGGCAGGATAGGTATTGACCAACCATTGAGGTATGTGTTGCAAACAGGCCAACACTTCAATTTGGCTATTTTTCATTGCCTTATACATTCTATCTAAGTACCAACCGCCGGCATGTAAGGGATTGTAAGTATACTTTTGCTCGTTCATTTCAAGTCGTTGCCAATCGATATAGTGCCTAAAATCGGCAAAATGACTAGCCAATCGCAACTTGGTGGTATCAACAGTAGATGGATCTAATGTGCCTAAAACATTCCATTCAAAACCATTCACACCGGTAAAGTTGCGCAAGGGAGCATAAGTAAAAGTGGGCCTTTGAGGAACCGGTTTTGTATACGTTCCGTACAGTTCCATCTCGGCAGGAAAATGCCCCCAAGTGTTGATAACCAAATATCTAAACCCACCTACAGCTTTGGGTAATTGGAACTGATTGACTTGATTGGGATTGGGTCCAACCCACCTATTGTATGTACTACCTGTAAACGTAGCAATCAGGGTACGATTGAGCAAAGAATCGAGTGCATATAGCAAAAAAGGCTTATTGTCGGCCACTCCTTGCCAATCGAAAAATTTAATTTGTTCAATGGTGATGGATTCGTTGGGCGATAGCGCATACCAAGCTTCCCAATTACTAAACTGCAAGCCCCATCCAACTTGTATTGTACTGTTTAATTGTCCGTCGAACAAACCCTCAATACCATAATAGGCGTTGTTAATTTGATACCACCTACTGCCCTCGATTGGAATTTTGCCAGTATACACTCGGCTCGATTGACCCACTACCTGCCCCCCTGCCAATAATAAACAAATCAGCAGATTAGAAAACAATAGCGCAGATGCATATTTTTTAAAATTCATGAGTGGATGTTTTGCACATTGGCTCCTAAAAAAGCATCAACAATGGATCAAAAAAACAAATTTGATCACAAGATCAAATTGACAAAATGAAACTAATGTTTTGTTAGTAATTTATCAAATTTTAAGGTTGGATTAAGCATTTTTTGAGTTATTTTAATGCTTGGATTTTGGCTTATTCAGCACCTTAACATCAGCAAAATTGCTCTAAATCGTCATTTCAACATGGGAAAAATCCCATTAGGTTGTTTGAATTAGCCGTCTTAAATTTGTTGATAATCAGCAAAACTCATAACGGGGGTTATGAAGTATCTTTAGGATTACATAATGGCTTAGCTATTGCTAGGCCATTATTGATTTTAGCAATACCTTATTCGTAGCGCAAAGCTTGTATAGGATTGAGTTTGGCGGCCTTCATTGCGGGATAAATACCGGCCAACAACCCTACAACCGAACAAATTACAATGCCGATGATTACCCATAGCCAAGGCACCACAAAACCCGTAGATAGGATTAACCCAAATATATTGCCCACCAATACGCCTAAAATAATCCCTAAAATGGCGCCTAACAAACTAATAATCATACTCTCGAACAAAAACTGCTGACGCACATTTTTACTTTTTCCACCAATTGCCTTTATTAAGCCTACTTCTTTGGTGCGTTCATTAACCGCTACAAGCATAATGTTCATTAAGCCAATAGCCGCCCCAATTAAAGTAATTAATCCAATAGCACCGGCGGCACCGGAGATTCCGCCAAGCAGTCCAATAAACAATTCGGCAAACTTGTCGCTTTTTTCAATAACAAAATTATCATCGTCTACGGGCTGCAAATGCCTTACGGCTCTAAAAACGGCAGTAGCTGCACCAATAGCAGTTTCCATTTCGTTAATATTGCCCACCATGACTCCAATTAAATACGAAGACGCTGCAGTAGATAACTTTCGTGCATTGTTATAGGTAGTAACTACTACATCATCTTGTCGCAAAAAGGAACTGCTGCCTTTGCTTTTCAAAAGTCCAATAACACGGTAGGGCATGCCTCCTACTTTAATAATTTGGTCGATGCATTTTTCAGGATGGCTGCCAAACAAAGTAGCGGCAGTATTGCTACCAATTAGGCACACATTACGTCCACTTTGTACATCAAGTGTACTGAAATTTCGGCCAACAAGAACGGAATAACCCGTAACTGCCAAGTAATTTTCATCGCCACCCCAAAGGGTTGTTTGTGGTGTGGTTTTCTTTTGTTGATAATGGCATTCCAAAGCATTACCGCCACGCAAATACATACTTATTTTGGCAGGAAAAGGGTAGTGCACTTTAAAATATTCGGCTTCGTGCAATAGTATGGGTTTGCCAAGATTGCTCTTTTTCTCTTTTTTTCCCCTTTTAGCCAACGTAACATCGCTTTTTCGTCCACCAAAATGAACCCTGCTTTCTTTAAACCGGATATTGAAAGCATTAGCCCCCATGCTGGAAAAACTTTCTTTTAAGCTTTGGTTCATGGCTTCAATAGCTGTAATAATACCAATGAGAGCCATGATACCAAATGCAATAATGGTAACCGTGATACCAGTACGCAGTTTGTTGCTACGTACCGTTCGGAAGGCCAATAAAAAAGAATCGGTGAGGGTCATAATATTACCGGGCTATTTAAGTGCTTGTTAAAAGTACAAATATTTTAACCCAAGCCCGCTGTTGTTTTACCAATGGTAATATGTATGCTTTTTGGAAAGTGGAATATTTTCAATCTACCCTTGAAGTTGAGAAGGATATTTTTTTATTCGAGCAATACATTTGGTTGGGTTGCTGCGTAATGCGCAGGTGTTGAACGGTGCCAACGCCCATGTTGCTAAATAGTAGTACCGGCCCTTGGCTCATAATAAAAAAAGAGGCTACCGTGTAGCCGTTGGTGCAAAATACCCTTGTGTAAACAGTACTTGGCGAGAGCAATACACCCACACCTAAAAAGTATGCATTACGACACCTTAGCTATTGGTATTGTTAGTGACTTCGGCAGGAGTGGTAGATTTGGCATCCGCAGGAAAAAAGGTATTTTGAAAAATTACCAAAATAATTACCCCAACAGAAATGGCTGCATCGGCAAAGTTAAAAACGGGTTCGAAAAACTCGAACGATTGACCACCTTTCAATGGCACCCAAGCTGGATAATGTGCATCGGTAATAATGGGAAAATAAAGCATATCTACTACTTTGCCATGCAAAAAGGGCGCATATCCGCCATTATGTGGTAAAAAGGTTGCAACATTTTGCATAAAGGGGTCGCTATTATCGAACAAAAGACCGTAGAACATACTATCGATTAAATTGCCGAGTGCACCTGCATAAATCAATGCAGCACAAGCTATAAACCCTTTGTGATAATGCTTGGCAATGAAATCTTTAATGATAAAAGTGCCCCAAATAACGGCAACTAAACGAAATAAAGTAAGGGCAATTTTGCCAAAGCCACCTCCAAACTTCCATCCCCAAGCCATGCCCTCGTTTTCAACAAAATGCAATCGAAACCAAGAGCCCAAAACGGCATGTTCTTCGCCTGCAAAATAGTGGGTTTTGATATATACTTTTAGAAATTGATCTATTAAAATTACGCTTAGTACAATGGCTATAACATGCTTAGCTTTCACTATAATTTATTTTAGGTATTCTTAAGAGGAGTACGTGTAAAAAAAGCGAATGTAATACAGACTTTACACAAATGCGCTTGATGAGGTTTCAAAAAGCGCATTTTATGAATTAGTTAGGGAATTTACAATTGTTACTTTTTTAATTGCCTTAAATAGGCGCCGTAGCCACTTTTTGCGTACAAATCGGCCTGTTGTAAGAGTTGCTCATGCGAAATATAGCCCATTCGGTAGGCCACTTCCTCTATACAGCCTACTTTTTGCGATTGTCGTTTTTCTATTACTCGTACAAACTCACATGCATCGCTTAGTGAGTCAAAGGTACCTGTATCGAGCCAAGCAATCCCTCTATTCATTACACCAACTTGTAAGGAGCCTTGGTTGAGATACACTTTGTTTACATCGGTAATTTCATACTCACCTCTTGGCGATAAAGGAATGTTTTTGGCTATTTCGACTACATTATTGTCGTAAAAATACAATCCCGGAACAGCATAATTGGATTTGGGCTGTATGGGTTTTTCTTCAATAGAAAGCGCCTTGAAATTATCGTCGAACTCCACTACACCATATCGTTCGGGATCGTTTACTTCGTAAGCAAAAATGGCAGCCCCTTCCACATTGTTAAAGGATTGTAACAATTTGCTAAAGCCGGCACCATAAAAAATGTTATCGCCCAAAACAAGTGCCACTTTATCGTTACCGATAAATTTTTCGCCAATAACAAATGCTTGTGCCAACCCATTCGGCACCGCTTGAACGGCGTATTCAAAGCGACAACCCACAGCAGAACCATCGCCCAATAGTCGTTGAAATTGGCTACTATCTTCGGGAGTGGTGATAATCAAAATTTCGTTGATACCCGCAAGCATTAATACTGATAGCGGATAGTAAATCATTGGCTTATCGTAAATAGGCATTATTTGTTTGCTAATGCCTTTTGTAATAGGATACAATCTTGTACCCGAACCGCCTGCTAAAATGATGCCTTTCATATATAAATGAATTATTGGTATTAAAATGTATTGCCCTGTTGCAGCAACTGTGCTAAAGTAGGATTGTTTTGGTCTTTATCGGATAAAATAAGCTGCTCGTGTGGCAACTGCCAATTGATGCCCAAAGCAGCATCGTTGTACATGAGTCCGCCCTCGCTTTGTTTATTGTAGTAGGCATCGCATTTATAAAAAAATACTGCCGTATTGCTGAGTACTACAAAGCCATGTGCAAAACCACGGGGTATAAAAAGTTGTTTGTGATTGGTATCCGATAATTCCACGGCCACATGTTGGCCAAAGGTGGGCGAGTGCTTACGAATATCTACTGCCACATCTAGAACACTGCCTTGCAAGACCCTTACCAATTTGGCCTGTGCAAATTCGCCTTTTTGAAAATGCAATCCGCGCAATACGCCTTTGGTAGATGCCGACTGATTGTCTTGTACAAATTGTACTTCTTGACCAATTAATGCAGCAAAACGTTGTTGATTAAAACTTTCGGTAAAATATCCTCGTTCGTCTTTAAAAACGGTGTCGTGAATAATGTAACAACCGTTTAAGGGAGTTGCTTCTATTTGCATTTGCTTAAAAGTGTAATATGTTAAGTGTTCAAAGTTACATGTTAGCCCGAATACTCAAGCGGGAAAAATGTTATAGCTATTTTGATACTATCATTTACGTTGATATAACCATATTGTTTCAAAAATAGTGCTTTAGCACACTGTTTCGTATTTTAAATACCCTTTAAAACCACATTAATTGTTAATTTGCACACAATTTCACCATCACTAATACACATTAAAATGAGATTCAACTTTACACTTTTGGTAGGTATGCTATTTGTATGCAACAGCTTGTATGCGCAGCCTGCCTATCAAATTCCTTTATACCAACCTATTCACAATGTGTATGAAGGCAATTTGCCCGACAGTGTAATGCCTGCATTTACGTCGGTAAGGCCGTATCAAACTCAATGGTTGCAGCGATGGATGCAAACAAACTATAACGACACCACACATGGTATGAAACGTTTAACAGGTGGCTATTTTCTCAGATATACGGATACACAATTACAAGTATGGGCAACACCTATATTAGCTTATACCAAAGGTAAAGTACTCAATAATGGTGAAAAAACAAGTCAAAATACGAGAGGTATTCAAGCAGGGTTATTATTAGGCAAAAAAGTAAGCATTGGATTTGCTTTTACCGAAAACCAAGGTAGCTTTCCGCAATTTGCTGACGACTATATAAAAGCAAGCCGCGATGTAATACCAGGAGTTGGTCAAGGTCGTAATTTCAAAGGCACTTCTTATGACTATGCTTTTAGCGATGCGTA
Source organism: Chitinophagaceae bacterium (assembly GCA_027486695.1). Classification (GTDB taxonomy): domain Bacteria; phylum Bacteroidota; class Bacteroidia; order Chitinophagales; family Chitinophagaceae; genus Parasediminibacterium. The sequence goes on from JAIXOS010000419.1 coordinate 21,763, forward strand.
TTTAAGATGGAC
>JAIXOS010000066.1 GCA_027486695.1 Chitinophagaceae bacterium
TGAAGATGTGCATTTAGCTCAAGGATTAAATTATTTAAAAGCATATAAACTTGAAATTGGATTGCTGATTAACTTCGGCTCGAAGAGCTTGGAGTTTAAAAGGCTGATATTGACACAAAAAAACAGTCAGAATCGCTGATGAAACAGATATAAAGACTTCACAGAAATAAAAAAATCAGCGCAATCCCATAATCCAAAAAATCCGCGATTCAGACAAGTAAAATCAGCGCAATCCCATAATCCATAAAATCTGCGATTCAGACAAAAAAGAACAACATGATTAACGCAACCATCAAATCGAAAGTAAACGAACTGTGGGATAAGTTTTGGAGTGGTGGCATCAGCAACCCACTCAATGCCATTGAGCAAATAACCTATTTGCTGTTTATCAAACAGCTAGACGATAACGACCAACGCAATATTAGCAATGCCGATTTTTTAGGCACAGCTTACCAATCTATTTTTGAAGGTTTGTACTTTCCCCCAGGTGTAGATGATACCAAAGAAGACAATGGCATTGATAAAAACACCCTACGGTGGAGCTATTTTTCTAAAATGCCTGCCGAGGACATGTATAGAAAAGTGCAAACCGAAGTGTTTCCGTTTATAAAGCAGTTGGGCGATGCCAATTCTTATTTTACCAAGCATATGCAAAATGCCGCTTTGCTGATACCTAGCCCAAGAATGCTAACGGAAGCAGTAAAAAAGATAGATGAAATATTTACCGAACTGCAAAAGGAAAACCGCTTTGTAGATGCACAGGGCGACTTTTACGAATACCTATTGAGCGAACTAGGTAGTGCCGGCAAAAATGGACAGTTTAGAACCCCACCCCACATAGTAGAGCTGATAGTAGAACTATTGCAACCACAGCTAGGCGAAAAAATAGCCGACCCTGCAAGTGGTACGGCTAGCTTTTTGTTGGCGGCTTACAAATACATGATTACACAGTACACTAGCGAGGCATATTGCGAACTAGATGACAATGGCTTTACAAGAGGTACTATTGCCGATAAGCTAGTAGATGACAACATGAAAACCCTGCTGGCAGAAGACACGTTTTATGGTTTTGACATAGACCCTACCATGATACGCATTGGGCTGATGAACCTCATGATGCACGGCATTACACAACCTAAAATTGACTATAAAGATACCCTGAGTAAAAACTATAATGAAGACAATACTTACCACAAAGTACTAGCCAACCCACCTTTTACAGGCAGTATAGACAAAGGCGACCTAAACGAAACCTTTACGCTAGACACCACCAAAAGTGAACTACTGTTTGTAGAACGCATTTACAAAATGCTGCGCATGGGCGGCACGGCGGGGGTGGTAGTACCACAAGGTGTATTGTTTGGCAGTGGTAAAGCCTTTGTAGCGGCACGAAAAATACTGATAGACAAATGCGAACTAAAAGCAGTACTAGCCATGCCAAGTGGTGTGTTTAAGCCCTATGCAGGCGTGGCAACAGCTATACTTATTTTTACCAAAGGAGGCGAAACCAACAATGTATGGTTTTACGATATGAAGAGCGATGGCAGAAGCCTTGACGATAAACGCAACCAACTAACCAAACCCGATGGCAGCAGAGATTTTGGCGACCTGCACCAAATAATAGCCACATACAACCAACCACAAAAAAGTACGGATAGAGCAGGGCAACATTTTATAGTGCCCAAAGCCGAAATTGTAACCAACGATTACGACCTAAGCATTAGTAAATACAAGCAGGAAGTGTATGAAGAAGTGGTGTACGAAAAGCCACAAGCTATTTTGGCGCAGCTAAGTGTGTTGGAAGAAAGTATTGTACTAGGTATTAACGAGCTAAAAGCATTGGTATAATGAAGTTTGAACGATTGGGAAATATTACAACTATCACATCAGGTGGTACACCACTTACTTCTAAAAGGGAGTATTATGATAATGGAACAATACCTTGGGTGAAAACTGGGGACTTAAAGGTTAAACATTTATCAGAAATTCCAGATAGCATTACTCAACTAGGTCTTGAAAATTCATCTGCAAAGATATTTCCTGTTAATACTGTATTGGTGGCAATGTATGGTGCAACAATTGGTGCTTGTTCAATACTTAAAAAACAAGCTGCTACAAATCAAGCTTGTGCTGCAATTCTTCCAAACGAAAACCTAATTGCAGATTATTTATTCTTCTATTTAAGCTCAATAAAACAAGAGTTGATAAGTAAAGGAATCGGAGGTGGGCAACCCAATATTTCGGCAACCATATTAAAGAATACGAAAATTCTTGTTCCACCTTTAGAGCTACAAATCCACATAGCCAATATACTTACCAAAGCCGAAAACCTGATACAGCAACGCAAGCAAAGCATTGCTTTATTAGATGCGTTTTTGAAGAGTACTTTTAGTGAAATGTTTATCGAAAAAGGGTTTCCATATCAAAAATTAGGGGACTTGTCGAATAAAATTACAGATGGAGAACATCAAAAACCTGTATATCGAGATTCTGGAATGCCTTTCATTTCGGTTACGAACATTACAAACGGATTTCTTGATTTTAATAATTGTAAATATGTTTCTGAAGAGGATTTTAATAAATTTACAAGAAGATGTAAACCAGAATTAGGAGATATAGTTTATACAAAAGTTGGTGCTACATATGGTAGAGCAGTTATAGTTGACACAGAAAATCCTTTTTGCTTATATGTTAGTGTTGCATTAATAAAGCCTAAAAGTGATTTGATTATTTCAAAGTTTCTTCAATATGCAATTAATCATCCGTTTGTAAAACGTCAAGCAGATAAATCAATTAAAGGGGCAGGTGTTCCCGATTTACATTTGATAGAAATTAAATCATTTAAAATCCCAGTTCCACCGATCGAACTACAAAATCAATTTGCCCATATTGTGACAAAAACAGAAACCTTAAAACAGCAATACCAAGAAAGCTTGCAGCAGTTAGAGCAATTGTTTGGTAGTTTAAGCCAACAGGCGTTTAAGGGGGAGTTGGTGAAAAATTATGATGTTTTTCAAGAAGAAAGCCTATTAATAGCTGCGGAGCAAGTGGTTGAGTATAAATAAAAAATAATTGGATGAAACTTACCCTATTCAATAACCACCAATACAAAAATTGGTTAGCAGATATAGAGCAAAAAATGAGTAAGTCTTCAAAATTTAAGGTTTGTAACAATACTACAGCAGCAAATAAATAATGCATTTACCATTTTTACATACCACTACTTTGTTAAAAGAAACCGAAACAGATGGCCATAGCCCTATGAAGTTTTTGTGTAACGATGGCAATGTGTACTACTGTAAATACAGGTCGGGCAAATCATTTAAGGAACAAGAGATAGATTGTTTGGCTTATGAAATCGTTTGCCATTTTTTACTGCAACATTTAGGAATTCCAACGCCCAACATTGCGTTGGTTCAACTATCGGAAGGTTCTTATGATGTAAAAGATTTAAAAGCCAACAAACGCCATGCAAAACCCGGTATCGTTTGCTTTGGTTCTAAAGAAGTTAAATATGCCAATTTGGTTACAGGCATAGAAATAATTAATGGTAAAAGAGATTTCAATCAATTTACCAATCCGCTAGATTTGTTGAAAATTGCCATATTTGATATTTGGGTAGATAATAGCGATAGAGGTAGGAACGATAACTATAATTTATTGTTAGCACCCGATATTTTTGGAACTAAGTTTATAGCATTTGACCATGCATTTTGTTTTGGTGGTTTATCCGCGTTAAGAATTTTTAATGAAACATGGAAGCCAACTGATTATCAAAAACTGATAGCTACACCCTATTTTAAGGCGTTCAAACAATTTTTTAATGTGAAAGAAGTGCCGGAAATTGTGGATAAAATACTATGTTTACCTTATAATGAATTGGAGTTTACCATATCAGCAGCATTTGCACAGATACCGCAGCAATGGAACATTGATACACAACTTGCTGACAAGATTTTACGTTATTTAACTAACGAGGCAAGGTTGTGCATGATAAAGCAAATTGTTTTATCGCATTTTACGCAATATAAATAAGCTTTTATGAACGCTTTTATATCTACTCTATTCATCAATACCAATACTGTTTCATCCGAAAAAGTGGCAGCTGCAATTATTGTAGCAAGCCCCAATAAAGTATGGTATCAATATGCTACCCATAAACTGGATGTTGCTGAAAAAATCATCAACGACCCCCACATAAAAAAACACTTATTACTTTGTTTTAAGCTCATTGAAAACAAAGTAGCAGAAGTAAATACACAATTGGTGAATGGCAAACATCAATTATTGCCTGTTGAAACTATTTTTAACGAAGCCTACTTCAATTATCTCAGTAAGTACAGCAATGGTTTGCTGTCTTTTGAAAAACCGAAACCAATATCGGCTGAACTGAATAACAACAGTTTTGCAGCGCTATACAGTTTGTATACCGGCGATACAACAAGCGCCAAAAAGAGCAATAAATCGATAGGTTTTCATCAGTTAGTCAATGAAAAATTTAAAAACCCGCTTTTAAACGAAAAGGCAGACGTTGATTTTAAGATTTTGCCGGCTCAATTAGCGGGTATTTACACACCTGTACAAGTAAAATTGGCAACTAAAAACGGGGTAATACAAGCTTATCAAGACATTGATTTTACCACTAGTCCGGAAACCATTGCCAAACATTTGTACGAATGGGAAGTATTAATTGAAGCATTGAATGCCTACAGTAATAAACATCAACTTAAAAGTGGTATTTACAAAGTCATTTTCAACAAGCCTCAACCTAAGTCTCAACAGGAACAAATTTTAAATAATATTTACCAACACCCGAAAAAATTCGGATTAACGGCATTAAACGAAGTGGATTCGATTGTACAAGATATTTTAAATACAGAGCATGTGAAACTTTCTAGTATTTTGAGCTAAACATTTAAACCTATAAGGTTTTACGACACCTTATAGGTTTGAGGATGTTTTTTTCCTGCCTCCTTGCCTTAACGCTCTTTTACATCAGCCCCACATTTCTTTATAATAGTTAATATAAGCAACTGTTGCAACGGGGTTGATGGTATAGTAATACCTACAAAGTTGTTTGTACAGTTCAAGCATTTTATGATCGGCACAAAAATCCAATACACCGTCTAATAAACATTCTATTTGTTGGTTATCAATGGTATGTTCAGCAATGATGTTATCAACCAATGGCCGATAGGCCATATAAGCCTGCTCATTTAAATGTTGTAGCTGAGCGGCTATTGCTTTAATAGCATTCATCATACTGTAAAAATCGGTTTTTGTTTCAAAGGAATAGCATCATCTGATAAAATTATGCTTACAACTACGCTGCTCTGTTAATCAGCATTATTACCACCCACCCCCAAACCTATAAGGTGCTGCAAGACCTGATAGGATAGTCAAGTTGCCTTGTACGGGTAGCGGTTAGAATTTCTATTTTTGAGAAGGGCAGGGGGTGTTTGCTTCTAGTTTGTTTTGACGGCATGTTATCAGGTTGTAATGTAGTGGTGTATTGGGTGTTAGAAAGAAAAGTAGGCGCCTACTATGTAGATACCGACCATTTTTTGTGAAAATGTTTAAATTTTTCTTAGATAATTCGTATCAACAGATAAAAATTTGCTGTTTTTTTATTTACATTCGTTTAATTATAATTAATTGAAATGAATAAGGAAGAAATTAAATCTTGGCTCATTAAAATGATAGCAGAAGAAGCTGGTGTACAACCGGAAGCGGTTCAAACGGATGTATCTTTTGAAACCTTTCAGCTTGATTCGCTATCAATGATTACTATATCTTATGAACTTGAAAAATTGCTTGACAAAGAAATAGACCCTACTTTTTTTTGGCAGCACGATAGTATTGATAAATTAGCCGATGCAGTACAACAGTTAGCCTAATGATACAATGGAATCCCTATACACCCGGTTATTTTGAAAACCCCTACGCACATGTGGCGCAATGCAGAACAGAATTACCAATACAAAAAGGTATTCATAAAGAGTGGGTCATTTTTGGACACAAAGAGGTAAAAGAGGTACTACGTTCAGCCTCGTTTAGAGTGCTGAATTTATCGGACTACTTTAAAGAAAAGGAACCCTTAATTGTAGCGCCCGGTACATGTCCTTTTTTGGCAATGGGAACCCAAACATGGATTATGTACCTGAATGGAGGGGAACATACCTGTGTGCGCAATTTGGCCGATATGGCGCTCAGGCAAATTGATTTTAAACCAATTATTGCCGAGGCTGTTGACCATTGTTTTGCCCAATACAGTAATAAAGCCACGGTGGATATTGTAGACATAGCCACACAAATTCCGCTGTATATTGTAGAAAAAATGTTGGGTATTAGTGGTTTGTGCAGTTATGAACAGCTGAAGCGCTTCTCGCACTTGGTGGCCATATCGCAGGATATTTTTGTTTCCAAACATACCTATCGAGATATCAATGAAGAATTTAGGTGGGCATTTACTTTTTTTGAGCAGTTGTACCAACAAGCGGGGGAGCAAAATCCACAACGCGTAATCAGTTTCTTAAAACAATTCAATCATGCGCATACAGAGCCATTGGAGAAAAACGAAATTATTTCATTAATCATTCTCTTGTTGATGGCGGCACTCGAAACCACTAAAGATACAATGAGTGTGATGTTGTATGAAATAATGAAAGACAAACAACTAGGTGATTATATTCTTTCAGCTACGGATACCGAAATCAATGTATTGTCGGAGGAATTAATTCGTATTGCGTCCCCCTTGCAATACACAGTTAGGGTGGCAGATGAGGATGTGGAAATTGGCGGGCATCATTTTCCCAGAAATACCAAATTGTTTTTGTGTTTAGCATCTGCTAACAGAGACCCTGATGTGTTTCCCGATCCCGATGCCATTCAGGCAAAGCGCAATTACAATCCGCACCTTTCTTTTGGTTCGGGTGTACACTCTTGTTTGGGCGCGCGCATTGCGCGTAACGAAATTCGCAGTTGGTTAAAGCCCGTTACAAAGCATTTGCAGCATTACCATCTTCCTGCAGATACCAAACCTGTTTGGCAAAAAACCATTTTTATGCGTGGTATAAAAAGTCTTACTGTTGTTCATAACCCTTCTGCATAATGAGCATCAATTTTTTTGTGCTGTTTTTAGCTACATCAATTGTTGTTCTATTGTTTTTGTTCCTTAATCAGGCAAATCGATGGAAAGCATTGTTAGCTGGTAGTTTGTTGTTTTATACATTGCTAACGGGTTATCAGGTTCTCTTTCCCTGTGTGTTCGCATTCATTGTTTATGCTGGTGGTAAGTATATACAAGGGCAACAGGCGCAGCAGGGTAAAGGAAAAGGAATTGCAAGCCTTTTTATTGCTGCTGCTGTTTTACCTCTTTTGGTAGTCAAGCTTTTGCCTATCTTCCCTTTTTTACAGTATGCTATGCCCTCTTTAGCGCCCGAACACAGGGCTTTTCAGTCTTCGCTGCTAGAAATTGCGGGTATCTCCTTTTTTACTTTCAATGGCATTAGCTATTTGGTAGATGTGCGAAAAAAATATGTAAAGGCCGAACAAAATTATTTTTTGGTGTTGTTGTACATCATTTTTTTTCCTATAATCCTTTCCGGACCCTTGCAGCGATCGGGCAATTTGCTGGATCAATTCAAGAACCATCTAATGTTGTCTAACGAAAACTTTTCGCGCGGATTTCGTTTAGTATTGTGGGGCGTGTTCAAAAATTTCGTCATAGCTCAGGAATGTTACTATTTTATGGATGCTATTCAACGCAACCATCCCCAAGGTTTGTATGTATTGCTTCAGGGCTTTTCTTTTTTTATTTATCTGTATTTTAATTTCAGTTCTTACGTAGATATTTTTTCGGGTATAGCACGTATTTTCAATATTGCAGTAAGTAAAAATTTTGGGAATAGAGTTTATGCAGCCACTTCGCGTAAACAATTTTGGGAGCAATGGCATATCACCTTAAATCATTGGTTTAGGGATTATGTTTTTTTTCCCATGGCAAAGGGAGTAAAAAGTCGTTTGCATTTTAATATGATCCTGTTGGCAACCTTTGTTTTGATTGGTTTGTGGCATGGCATAACAGTACGTTATTTAATTTGGGGTTTTGTAAACGGCTGTTGGATATTACTGGAGCAAAGATTCACGCCATTTTGTGCATCTCTTCCACGTTCACTCCGTTTTTATGGAGGAAGGTGTTATCACTTGTTAATAGCATCTACGGTTGCCCTTCTTTTTAGCACTATCCATCCATTAACCACCTATCAAGCGCTTTTTTCTGCTACTAGTATTCATGCGTCGGCGTACCAATATTTACTAAAAGATGCCTTATACATACTGGCAATTTTTATTCCATTTGACTATTTGAGTAAAAAAATGGATAATGTATCAATAGATATTTACTTAAACACACACAGAGCTTCAGTACGTTGGATTTTTTATTTGCTATTAGCTTGTTGTATTTTGGCTAGTACAGATTCGTGGTCTATTCAAAATTATTACTTTAGATTCTGATATATATATGCATTATCACTTAACACGTTCACTAGTTAAATTGTGTACTTTTTTAGTAATACTAGCACTCGTCATCATTGGTGTGCGAAAAGCTACTGACCGGAAGATGGGCGACTCTGATTATTTCAATAAATTTTATTTACCGGCAAAACCAACAAAGAAAAATGCTTATTTTATTGGTAGTAGCCGTACGAGGAATAGTGTGAACGATTCCCTGTTAAATGCCCAATTTCCGCAAATCAACTTTTTAAATGCAGGAATGGGGTATGGAACCTTTCTAAGTTCTACCATTATAGCCAATAAAATCATGCAACGCGCACGGGGTTCTATCATTTTTGTGGAACTTTCTCTTGCCAATAGCCGTATACCCAAACGCTTTTCTTTAATTGCTAGTCCTGCGGAAACGCTATCAAATATATGGCATTGTGCATATGATGCTCCTATAAGTGATTGGCATAAAGTGTACATCCCGTTTATAGAAAATTATGTTTATGGTTTTCTTTATTTAAAGCCACATGTAAAATTATTATCCGGGCAGGCATCCCTTAATAATTATTTTGGATGGACAAAACGAATGGAAACCATGAACCATGTGCCTACTACATTTATTCATGCGAAAGATTTTGAGGATTCGGCTATGTCTGTTAATAAGATACCTACAGTATATTATAGAATGATACATCAATTACTGAGAAAGGCCAATGCAACAAAGAGTACGGTTTTATTTTACCTGCCTATTTGTATGGACAAAGACTTCGAGCGCAATAGGGTCTTGGCTGTTTTCAATACCATTCCGAAAACGAACACAATGGTTTATACGAACACTTTTCTCTCGGAAATTTGTACATCTCAAAATGTAGCAGACAGTATACACTTAAATGTGCGCGGAGCAAATATTTTTACAAATAACATACTCGATTTTATAAGCAAGCGAAACAATTTGCTTTGCCGTTAAAATAGTCCAATAGCCTACTGTTTAATACCTCCTAGTGTCATTTATTAAGTTAGCCTATGTTGCAGCTATCTCAATTTCACCAACCGATAAAAAGCACCAATTATCGTTGAGTAAACACATCGGATTTTACATTATAAAACGGTTGTAGGGTTTAACAAACATTTTTCAATAATTATTGGGAAATATTGGTGCTCCAAAGCATGAATTTTGGCAGCCAACGTTTCGGGCGTATCCGATGGAAGAACGGCACAAGATGCTTGAAA